>CALLVY010000106.1 GCA_938015925.1 uncultured Saprospiraceae bacterium | reverse complement strand
AAAGCTTCTTGGGTATAATACATCAAAGGGTTTTTTAAATGCATTTTTTTCCGCATTCGATCTCCCGGTTCATCCAAGTTAAGTACCATTCCAATACTCACCAAATCGCCATCTTTAAAAGCTTGCCTCATTTGTTTCTTCAACTTATTCGGCGCCAATTTAGCAACCAACCAAGCAAGGAGCCCTCGTTTTTGCTTTGGAGGATCTTCTACCAAGGGAGCTTCTGTTACCTTACTTAAGTTATTGGTCCACTGAGGCGTCTGCGTCCAGGTGTATTTACTCGTCGCTGCTTGGACGTTCTTCTTTGATTGATCAAAAATAGAATTAAAAGAAGCGGTTTTATTATTAGCAACAGAGGTTTCCATTTGTAGGGCTTTTACAAATGCCTGTGTGTATACACCGCCATGGAGGTCATGGATATAGGAAGGTTCGCTAGGTGCGCTGCTTGTAAAAACCACCAAACCACTGAGATCGAGAAAGAGGTCTTTAAATTTCTCAGCCGGTCGACTGGAAGGCGCAGCCGTGGTGATTGTTCCATAAGCGGAATTATCGGTCAATGTTTTTTCTCCTTCTAGGTAATTATTATTGCAGGCTTCTGCATAGGCAACAAACAATTTGGGTTTTAAGTCGAGTTGAAAATCTCGGATGATTTGTTGGAACTGAATACTATTATTATTAATGTCCTCCTCCGTCTCCATACCCGTGGTATTGAGGAATACTAGATTGGGATATTCTAACACTTCGGTCACCAGATTATAACCATGACCAAGGAAAATAAAAAATAAAATATCGTTTTCTAAATTTCCATTTTCTGTTTTCAATTGATTCCTAATAGCAGAGACTGCATCGACATTGAAATCTGATCCGACAAAGTTGTAAGTTTTCACATCGATCCCATTACTGATCGACTTGATTCGATTCACTTCATCACTAATTAATTTATGGGAAACGATATTGCCCTTGCCAATCGAGTAGTCTTCTGTACCAGCAAAAATGACAGCATGCATGGTGGTGGCGGGTAGTTCTGAAAACAGAAAAATAAGTAGGAAAAAACAAAGTCCCTTTCTTACATTTTTACTAAAATGGTTCATCATCCTTCTTGGTTGTTTTGTGGTAGTTAGAAAGTTGTCAGGTGATTGATCAATAACAACTTCTCTGTGAAAATATTATTATTGCAACATATTTCCGTAATTTGTTCTTAAATTTTTTATTTACTATGAATAAACTTTGTGTCCTGTTCTTTGCATTACAATTGATTGTAGCCCTTCCTGCCATGGCTCAATTTAATCCTCAATTGGTAGAAAAGGCGGTCCATATTCAAAATTTAGCGACCGCTGGATATGAAAATCAAGATTCTAAAAAACTCCTGAAGGCGGCTAAAATTCTGCGGGACAATCCTCGTATTCGGTCCTTGAGAAAACATAGAAATTTCAATTCCAATCAGCCCGATTATTTTAATGAGAAAACACTTTTGAAATCCGCTTTTCTTTTTACCCCCATCGACAAAAAAGGAAAGAGACGCAAAATCCAAAAGAAAATTGACGCCGTTTCAGACCATGTCAAAATGGGTATTAATGATGGAGATCTTATGGTCGAAATGATAAAAGACCTCGATTCTGGTGATGCTATAAATATCCCATTGATGGTTGGCGCTCAAAAATTGGTGCAGCTCCACCTCGAAGGCGCCCAACAATTGACCATGTCTCTTTTTCACGCGGAAGAAACGAATGCCTTGATTAGTGATGCTGAAAAAAGACTAATCAATTTGAAATATCAAACTAAATCTTCTGGAAATTACAAAATCGAAGTAAAAAATCAATCTTATGAACAAACATTAGGCACAATTTTGATGATTATGTATTAATTTGGCTGCATGAAACAATTGTTGGTGGGACTTTTGTTGATGTTTGGTCATTTTGTCCTAAGGGCCAACAGCCTTTCTCATGCCATCCAAGAAATTGATAGTCTTCGAATTTCTGGAAAAAAGGAAGTACAAGAGTCTCCAAATTCACATCTTTATAATTTAGGAATCTATAAAAACATCCATCTAAGTATCATGGATCTACCAGTAGGGACTTACCCTATGGATTCCCTTTATGATTTTTATTTTAAAGAAGCGCTCCCGCTCATTGATCAGCTTTTACCCTTCATCAAGACCAAACAGGAACGATGGTTTTTTTTCACAGCGGAAACTTCTTTGCTCGAAGGGGCTTTAAATATTTGTCACCAACTCCATCAAAAAACCAAGAATCCCAAATACCTGCAAGATGCTTTTGACCTCCTTGAAAAGCAAAAATTTCCGTCCCGACAATTGCCAGACATTCTTCCACCGGAGCTTTCTGCTCAATTGCGCCAGCAGGAAAGTCAACTCTTGGTCCTGGAAGATTCGATTCGACAAATCGGAAGCCCTGAAATGCGGAGGCGAAAAAGTGAGCTCCATCAAAAGCTTTCCATCCTTCACCAAAAAATCCGCACTAAATATCCTGAATACGCTGCCTTCCTGGAATTACACCAAATGGTGGCATTGGATGATTTCCAAAAACTATTGGCGCCCGACGAAGCGGTGATCCAATATTTTTTTGGAAACCAAGCGATCTATGCCTTAGTCATTCAGGCCAATCATGCCGAACTTTATACCACTGCTATTTCCAACCAAATTGAAGTCAAACAGCAATTGGAACTCTACCTCGAAGGTTTAAAAGAGCCAGGACATTACAATGAGATGGTACCTGCTGCTCATCGTTTGTATCAATGGCTTTTACAGCCAATGGAAAGCAACTTGAGGGGCGTAGAGAAAGTCACCATTATTCCAGACCTTGCTTTGCAGGCCATTCCTTTTGAGACCTTGCTCAAAAAACTGCCCAAAACCCTCAATTCTGATTATGCCCAATTGGATTATATGATCTTGCATCATCAATTTGTATACAATCGTTCGTCCACTCAGATGGCACTGCACCTGCGTCCCGATGCTCTTTCCCGAGCAAAACCTAAGGTGGTCGCTTTTGCGCCAGGCTTTGATCAGCAATTGCACCGGCATTTTAAAAAGTATCCCAATTACCTTCGAGATCAAAATTACCTCCAGCTCGATTCTTTGACTCATCTGACTCGGAATCTCGATTGGTTAAATACGAATTTGCAGGCCACTACTTATAAATGGGAAGAAGCCAACATTTCTAATTTCAAAGAACATTCCCAAGCAGACATTCTACATTTGGGTACCCATATTATTTTCAATCCTGATTATTTGATGCAATCTAAAATTGTATTGGCCAAGGAAATTGATTCGTCGGGTCTATTGACAAAGGCTTATTTGAGTTTAAAAGATTTGTATTACTTCCAGCTCGATATGGATTTAGCAGTTCTTGCAGGTTGTACTTCTGGTAAAGACGGTTTTGGTTTTGCCTATGGATTTGAGAGCGCGGGTATTTCGAGTACTTTGTATTCTCTTTGGAAAATCAATGACAAAGAATCTGCTCAAATCATTCAGCTTTTCTATCAGCATTTGCAAATGGGTTCTCCTACAGGGAAAGCCTTGCATTTGGCCAAAAGAGATTACCTCCGATTGTCTAAAGATTTAAAATTGGCTCCCAAGTATTGGGCTGCTTTTGTCCTCAATGGCGATTCTCAAACTTTTGCTTTCGAAAAACCCAAGCCTGCAAGGTCCTACCCTCTTTGGGCTTCGATTGGCCTTTGTTTTTTATTAGGTCTGCTATTGTACTTTCGTAAAAAGAGAAGCAATTAGAACTTGTTTAAAAAATCCAGTTATTCATTTTATCCAATAATTCATTTGCCCTTTCTTTGGCGATATGCTCTCCTTCCATTGCTCTAATTTTTTGCAATTGTTTTTTAGCCGCTTCTTCCTGATCGTTTTTCAGATAGATCAAAGCTATTTCGTATTGTGCCCAAAAATAATAGTAGTCGATATCAACTGGTATCTTTTGCAATTTTTCAATGGCTTCTTGTTCATTTGCTTTTTGTGTGCCAAGCTCAATGCCTTCTGCATAAAATTTTCTGCTTTCTTCAAATCTCAGATGTTTACCAAAATCACTAAAGTCTCCTGCTTCAATCATAGAAATTCGATCTGGAACAAAGTCGGTATACCAACGATCTAAGCGTGTTTGATAGCGATGTATTCCCGCAAAAGTCAGGAGCACTAAACAAGCGGCGGCGATATTCCGCCATCGACTCCATTGGATTTTTCTAATCTTTGCAGGGGCTGCCGTTTCTATGGTTTCTACGATTGGGACGGCTTCTGGGACAGTTTCCCGAAGGGGAACAGAAACAGGATTGCTTTGGAGGTGTTTCCTCAAATCTGCTTTTAATTCTGCTCTTCTAAAAGCACGAATTCCTTCCACTCTTAATTCATATTCTTTGTAGGTTGCTTCAAATTTCGGGTCCTTCTTTCGGAATTCTTTGATCTTTTGATGATCTTCCTCCGATGGAGGACGACCATTGAAATAATGGTCAAGTAATTCGATGATAGCTGAATGGTCCATAGTGATTTATTTATGCCTCGGTTGGTGTTTTTAATGAATTAATAATTTTAAGCTTCGTTCACTACAAATCCTCTTTATCGATTTTTCCTTTTACTACCTCTTCCAATTTCTTGAAACACTGGTATCTGGTGGCTTTGGTTGTATCCTGATTTTTCAGATCCATGATTTCTCCTATTTCTTTTAAAGATTTCCTTTCGAAATAAAAGAGCGTCAGTACTTTTTGACACCGCGGAGATAATTGAGCGATGCCTTCCTGGATTATTTTCACTTTCTCTTCTTCTAATAAATCCTCATCCGCTTTTTTACTAAACTGCCAAGACTCTGAAGATTTCACTACTCTAGGGTGTAGTCTTCTGTGATTGTTTTTCTTTTCTAATGCATTGATCAACTGACGTTTGAAGGTCGTCCACAGGTGATTCCGAATACAATTGGGGCCGGTGTATGTAAATCTTCCGGCCAATACTCGTTCATAAAATTCTATGATAGACGTTAAAAAAACCTCTTCTATCACCTCTTCCCCAAAGGAAAACCCTTTACGAGCAACCGCATACAAGCCATTCCTATGTTGATCCATGACCAACTGAAGGGTTTTCTCTTCACCGCGTTCTAAGGACTTTAGAATTTCTATGTCTTCCATGTTTCGTCTGATATTGACCAATTAATCAAGTAAGGTCAGTAGAAGTAAATCTTTTTCAATCCTTTTTTTTAACAATACAAAGCTAAACTAAGATAAGCTTACTTGATTCGAATTATAATCAACTGAAAGGATTAAAGGTGAATGTTTTTTAAAAAGATAATCAAAAAAATCCTTTTTCCTCGCTTTTCTGATCTAATCGCTTATTGGCTACGATTTTATCACAATAAGATAAAGGGTCAAAGCTCTTGATAGCATTTGGAATTCAAGTTTCTTCAGCTCTCCAAAAAAATAGAATTCTTAGAAAAATAAAAAAATATTTTCAATAGGCATTTACTTTTTTCAAAGTCACTTGATTTATCAACCTAGCCACTTAGAAAGTGTTTGTACAATCAGCATTTTCTAAATTCAAAATACCAGCGTCTTACTCATTTTCTAAACTCAAAAAGATGAAAATAAAAAATTTGCTCCTCCTCCTCTCTTTATTTTTGGTACAAAAAAATCTATCGGCACAAGCCGAGTCGATTCCTTCACAGGATTCCATTGCGAGCCCATTTTCTCCAGAAACGATTGAGGCGCTTTTATCAACGGATATCTTCGCCTATCAAGTCAGTGATTTCAAAGCTGCTCCTGGCACTACTAATTTACTAGAAGAATTTGAAGTGCTGCAAAAGCAGCAACTCAATAAAGAACAAAGCACTTATCTCTGTAATTTACTTTTGGATGGCGAACATTATTTTTTCTCCGACAAGTTAAAACAATGTTTATTTCTTCCACAGATGGGTGTGCAATTTGCTGGTGAAACAGATACTGTAAACGTATTGATTTCTTTTGACTGTGGGATGGTTCGCTATTACCATGCAGGAACTTTTCACCTCTATTACATCAATGATAAAATGGATCCGCTGCACAACTATATCGCAGATTTATTTACCGCTCCAATTGCCAATACGACTCCATTTATTGCCGATGAAAATATTGGCATTATGTCCATTAACAATTCGACTTTTAATCTAAACAACTATATGCCAAATACTTGTGCCTCCGCTGCGATGGCTGCTCCTTTTGGTTTAAGCGAAAGTTCTTTTAGAATAAATATGCCTGCTTTAAAACCAATTTATTATGTATTGCAAGAAGGAGAACAAGTCGCACAATTGCCACAAATCGTTCATCAAGAATGCAATCTATCGCTAGATATGAATACCATTCAGCAATTAAATAATCTTAGTGAAGCTCAATTAAAAAATATGGAAAGCGGAGCAACACTGATCGTCGGATACTATTCTGATGAACCATAAAAAAGAACCTTCCATCAAAACAAATCAAGTTTTTTGTTGAACGCCAAAAAGCTTGACGGATAAATTCATCCTACGTCTTTTACCTTAAAATAATCAAAAAACACCTTTTATTATGAATATCAAAACTTTATTAAAGCTAGGCTTATTGATGACTCTGATTATCTCTCAAACGGGTCTATTACAAGCCCAGGGGAAAGCTAAAATTATATTGACTGGCGGTACAAACATTACCGACATTGGCCCCGGATGTGAAGTCAGTATCAATTTGATGAAAGATGCATTTGATTACGTTGGCATGATGACGGGAATAGAAATGGATTATACTTTTTGCACTGGAAATAATTTCAACAAAAACTATATTCTACAAACTGTTGCAGAAGTAGAAGAAGATCTATATGACGTCATTGTACTCTTCAATTCCAGTCATGGTTTCAATTATTTAAATTCCACCTCCAGACATACTTTCTTTGTCGCTCATCCTACTGCTGCGGGAAGTATCAGTCAGGAAGAATTCCAGACTTACGGTGTATCGCTTGAATTGGAAATTTTTAAAACCTTAAAAAAGAAAGGGGCTCCTACCGTTTTGGTTTTCTCAGAATCTTGTAATGTTCCGATCAATATCGAAGTCCCTGCGATGTACAAAACGATGAATCCCAATATTGGCAATCGCTTAAAAGAATTGTTCTTATCAGAGCCTGCTCATATTATTTCTTCCAGTAGCGAATACGGTCAGTATTCTTATACCGACAATAAAGAAGGGGGCATCTATGTCAATTCTTTGCTCCATGCGATGAACGACGTGACGACCAAATGCGATAAAGCAAGCTGGGATAAAGTGATGGCCCTAACGCAACAAAACGTCGAAGAATACGCCAAGAATCTAGATGGTGGACAAACGGCGATCTACGACATCAATGATGCAACGCCTATCACTTTAGAAGAAACGTCAGCAGAAGAGGACGGCTATATCCAAAGTGGAATTCGCATTAGAAAAAAGAAATAATTTTTTGATTAATAAAAATGTAAACCGCCATACAACCAACCCTGTAGGAATTGAAATTGCGCTAGTGAACTAGTACTGGCAAAGCTCTAGCTTGCTTACGTTTCCTTCAATTCCTTTTTCTCTTTTTCGAATGGTTAAAAAACAAAAAACAATGAAACATACGACTATACTTCTCTGCCTCTTGTTTGCTTTTTCTCTGACTCCTTCTTGGGCACAATTCAATACTAGTTTACCCAAACCAGGATTGGCGAATCTGGACAATAGCCAGACCCTCAATGTCACTAAAATCAAAGAAAGCGGCCACATTCAAGTTACCTCCGCACACTATGACAACATCGGAAAAATTCTGACCAAGATTGATTTCAAATATGCGTCTTATGCGCCAGAGAAAAAACCTTACAT
>CALLVY010000105.1 GCA_938015925.1 uncultured Saprospiraceae bacterium | reverse complement strand
AGTAGTATTCCAAGAAGTATCGACACTACAATTGCTATCAAAAAACAAAGTCAAATCAGCTGGTGTCACAAAAGTAGGAGCGAGGCTATCGACAATGGTAATTTGCTGAGAATCCAAAGTGGTGTTGCCACAGTCATCACTTAGCGTCCAATATCGGATGATGATAGCTCCCCCGGTACAATTGGGATCGTCAGTTCGATTATCGGTAAAAGTGGCCTGGCCAATATTGCTATCGCAAATATCAAATTCATTAAACACATCGCCCGTCAAATTGAGGTCGCCTGGGTTTTGATCGCATTCGATAGTGAGATCCTCTGGTACCGTAAATTGGGGAGCTAGAGTATCTTGAATTATAATTTGTTGGATGTGAACAGTTTCATTCCCACAGTCGTCTGATAAGCTCCAGGTTCTTTCGATTATTGCAGCTCCGTTGCAAGGAGTATTGGAAGTAAATTGGTCAGTAAAAATGGGTTGACCAATGTTGATATCGCAATTGTCCGAGATATTGGTGGGGGATCCAGTTAGCGTAGTATCGCCAGGATTTTGATTACATTGAATGGTCACATCACCAGGGGGAAGAAAAACAGGAGAGATGGTATCTTGAACGATGATTATCTGCATGCCTGCTGCTCTATTTCCACAGTCATCTTCCAAAAGCCAGAACCGTGTTATTCGTATGTACTCATTACAATTGGGATCATAGGAATAGGTATCGGTATAAGTAGCCTGTCCGAGATTATTATCGCAATTGTCCGAAACATTGCTAATGTTTCCAGTAAAGGAAAGATTGGTCGGATCATCTTCACAAGAAATGGTGATATCTTCAGGAGTATCGAAAATAGGAAAGGTCGTATCTTCCAGATAAATATGTTGAACCTGATAGGTGGTATTGCCACAATCATCTGTAAGTGTCCAGGTACGCCGGATATTCCTATTGCCTTCGCAAATACTCAATGGAGAGACAATATCTGAATAAGTAACTTCTCCAAGGCTCGTATCACAATTGTCAGTGATACCAGAAACAGTTCCGGTTATAGTCAAATCATCCAGGTCGGTATCACATTCCAAAGTAATATCTTCTGGAGCACTAAACGTAGGAGGAGTCGTATCTTCCAATGTGATCACTTGTACCTGAATGCTATCATTCCCACAGTCATCCGTCAAAGTCCAGGTTCTGAAAATGACGGAACTTCCATCACAAAGCGTATCGTTAACAATCGAGTCTTGATACACCGCTATTCCTAAGTTGGAATCACAATCATCACTGGTATTAGATACTGTGCCGGTCAGAATTGGATCTGGCAGTTGATCACAACTGATCGTAATATCCGATGGTACGCTAAAGGAGGGAGCAGTTTGATCGGCCAATAAAATTTCCTGCACTAAGGAAGTGGTATTGCCACAATCATCCGTCAAACTCCAGGTACGAAGAACTAAGGTAGTGCCATCACATCCATGAGAAGGAATGACAACATCGGTATAGTCGGCCTCGCCAATATCAGGATCACAATTATCGAATTCATTCGTAGCTTCGCCAGTTAATAATAGATCGGTAAGGTTGGTCTGACAATCTAAAGTAATGTCGGAAGGAACAGTGAAAGTAGGAGGAATGGTGTCAATGATATTAGTAGTAGGTACTCCAGAGGGAGGAAAATCTTGGCAAGGATATTCCAATACGTAGATGGAATCATAACTCACACATCCATTGGATCCGAGGCTGACTTCCAGATAATACATTCCGGGTTCCGTAACGCTTATTTGCTGAAGAGTGGAACTAAAACCGCCAGGTCCAGACCAGCTATAAGTCATCCCCGATTCTCCCGCAGTTAGTTGTACTTCCGTAAAATTACAACCGTAAATCGGGTCATGATCGATAAAGGCCAGCGGCGGAATCGTATCCATTTCTACAATAATGGTATCTCGAATACCATTACATCCATCTATAGCTGCTGCAAAAAGGATATAAGTTCCCGGTAGATTTACTTGAACGCTTGCCTGGTTGGGATTAGAAATGATATTTCCATCGGGCGTTTCCCAGGAATAATAAGCACCTTCCTGGAGGGAATCCGCACTTAAAGTCGCTACACTATTTAAACAAGTCAAATTTTCCCCAATTATATGGGAAGGAATATAATTGATATCTCCAAATTCATAAGGACCATTGAAATCTTTTAATTGAGCTGTAAAGGAAGCCGAGGCTCTAGCTTTAAACAAAACATTATTAAATGGAGAATCACAGGCATCTATGCCGTCAATTACTGCCGGGTCGATCCCAAACTCGGATAGATTTAAGCCAAATTCAGAAAACTGATTGACGTCTATGGTGGTAGAGTAATCGCCACTAGAATTGGTCGATCCCCAAGGAGGAGCCGGGATGGCATCGGTATTAACCAAGGCACATCCAAAAACAGGAATAGTACCTAGTCCGAAGCCGAATTTAGGTCTTATTGTAGCATAGCCAAAGTTTGAAGAGTTGCTTGCGCCATCTAATTCTGTTCCAAAGCTAAAGGTCTTGGGGTTTTTCGATTGATAATCGGATTTTTTAACCCAAATACGGATTTCGTATTCTGGAGCAGCAGCGGAGTTTAGAACGGCAGAGACAATGAGGTCACCAATTTCTATAATATTTCCACTATTGTCAAATTTCCAGGAATTATGCCCTTCATCAGGTCCGGGAGTAGTGAATTTCTGTGTGGTAGAATTGTATTCGATATTTCCAGCGAAGATTTCTGCATCAAAATAACTATTTCCACTATTGGCGACTCTCGAAAAACCCAGGAAAAGCCAGAGGTCATCATCTGCGGTGAGTCCATCTCGGCGAAGGTGGGCATAGCAGTCGATCAAGTCATTTTTGGGTACGACATTATGTAGGCCAGTATCCCAAATAGCTGGATCTTCTCCATTTTTACTGGCAGTTTTATAGCTGGTTTGGTCAATAGTTCCGGTACCCCCATAATAATCTCGGGCATAAGTCGCATCCTGCATTCGAACTCCATTGATAATGGCATTATTGGGAACAGCCATTTTGGTGAGGTAGGCTACGTTTTCTCCGTTTTGGAGTTGGATACGCAGTGCTTCCCCTCCCGTAGTATCAATAATTCCTATCCCGGGGCCGTTGAAAATGGTATTGTTTTTAAACCAATCATCTGTAATGGTGCTATTAGAAGCATCATCACCAAAGGTAGAGCCATTGGCATAGGTGTCTGCATCTACACCAAAATTGGCGGATTCACACCCATTCTCTAGGGTTTGTGCCTTTACTTTCGTGCTGTACCATAAAGTAAAGAGCAGGGTAAGGATTACTAATGAGCTATTTTTTTGAGATAACATATTTTATTATCGTCCGGGTAAAATTATATGGCTATAGTAGTTCTGTTTGCTGAGTGAATGATAGTAGAAACGAAATACCGATAGCTTACCGCGGGGGGAGCGATAGAAATTGGCTTTTCTATTATTTTAAGAGGGGGGTGGCAATGGAGCTATGGCATTTTATGTGACAGAGCATCGAACCTAATAAAGGAAATTCAATTATTATACCAATAAAGAGAAAGTATTATAAAACTGAAGTTGTTTAAGAATTGCTGCTTGTAGTGAAAAATAGAGAATTGAAGCAAGCTTGATTCTTTTTTTGAGGGCATAGCCGAGCTACGGCCGATAAAAAAGAAGCCTGCCCCTTACAAGTTAAGGGGAAAAGATTGCTTTAAAGATCATTTTGCAAGCAAGCAAGTAAGTAGTTTTTAAACAATTTCACTAAAAGGACTAGAGAATTGAAGAGGAATTGGCTAAAAGGAAGACGTTTTCTTCTATTTTCAAAATCTTTATTCATCGTTTCTTCTACTTACTTTCCATATCAAGCTCAAGGGAGCGGCCATCAGATATCCTTTTTAAATACTCCGTAAAACAATTGAATTAGATTGTCAGCAAATCTGCTCCGGCAACGTTTTATAACACTTATATTTAAAGGTATTTGTGATATTTACGTTTTGATTACAGCCGTATGGAGACGTCCGTTTGGTTTAATTCTTTTTGGCCTTCTTCTTAGCGTCCATAAAAGATATTTTGTTGATCCTGCTTTCGAGCCAGAGGAGGAAGTCAAAATAATTGAGAATATATTTTTCTTTGGGTTTTTGGAAATCGGAAATCAATTTGGCTTGTAATTCTTTTTCGAGATGGACAAGACTAGAAGAAAAATGGACCGTTTTAAATTTTTTGAAAAATGAAAATAAATGCTTTTCAAATAAATGGAGTTTTCTATTCTTTCGAACAAAGCGAGAATTGGCATTGACTAGATAGGGGAGTAGTTGATGATTACCCAATTCATAATGAACGACTAAAAGAAGAAGTTTGGCAATGGCAAAAATATCGGGACGGTATCTTTCCTCAAAATTACCCAAAAGGAAATTAAGAAAACTTAGCGCTTTGGAATAATTACCCAAGGCCAAATGTATATAGGCAAATTTGTAGTAATTATTAATTTTGATAGAATCTTCGATATACTCCTCAAACTGATTCATGACTTCAATTACTTTTTCTACCAATTCGATACCTTCTTCAAACACTCCTTCATTAATAATTCTAACCATCTCTGTACTGTATGCGATGGAGTAAATCCTGGCCTTTACTTTTTGTTTGTCTCTTTTGGTCGTTTGGGCGAAATCAAGGAATCGATTTAGTGTCAGCCGATATTCCTCGAAGCTTACCTTTTTGGTAAGGATAAGGATTCTACTGAAAATAGAAATATATTCAAAAGGATATTCTTCCTTGAATTTTGGAATTTCTTCCATGATGGAAAGTATCTTTTTATTGCATTGATATTCGGCCTTCCAATTATTGTTAGAAAAAAAATAGGATGCTTTTATTTGTTCATACCTGATTTGCGAAAAAGGAGAATTGGGCTCAGTTTGACTCATTAAAGAGTTGTTGATGATGGCTTCAGATGCGGCTAGATTTTCTGGCGATTGATTGAGCGTAATATTTATTCTTGCTATTTCACTATGCCGGTATAAGAAATCATACTCATTAAATTCTTGAATAGCATTCATCGCGTTTTGGTATTCTTCGTAGACTTGATTAAGGTCTTTTGTACTTGTAATTTGTCCTTTTAATTTTCTTTCCCATCTTAATATTTCATTTAAATAAGAAAGTACGCTTCGGTCAATCGCCAACTTTTTTGCTTTTACAATTTGTTCTTTCGCTTGTAGGACCAGGCCTTTTTCAAATAATAATTCTGTGTAAGACAAAAACTGAATAATCTTCATTCGAGTCGTTTTAGAAGCATGAAAATTTTTCAGACTTTCCAAAATCAAATGATACAAGTAGTTCTTGTCAGAAGCCAAATGAATGACCTTAATGGCTTGTTCCTCCAATGCATGTAATAATTTAGATTTATCAAAATCTTTCATCTCAGAAAGAACCTCATATAATTTTAGGTAGTTTTTCTCGGAGTCTTTATTCCCTTTACTATAAAAAAGTTTAAAATGCCGCTTTTCCGATTTGCTCATCGCTTTTATTAAGGCATGCAGCTTATCGCTCTCAGAAACCTTGTTTTTATCCTGTTTCGATTTAAGTACCATTTTTTATTATTTAGAAAGATAGTTCAGTTTTTGAACTTCCTGTTTTATTTGCTTTTTTTGATCATAAATACCTGATAATCAATTTAATGAAATAAATAACAATATGTTAGCAATCCTGAATTTTACTTAAACTTAATCCTTTTTTCTGAAGAATAGCTCCTATTTTAGAGCAAAGATTTAAAGGAATTCTAATTCTTGAAGAATTCCTGACTTCTTGAAGGGATTATTATTAAAAAGAGCTCTTTCCTTAAAGCTAATTCTACTACGATCAGTCATTATTCTAGAACAAATGAATAGTTCTAGAACAGGCCAACTAATGTTCACAACCGAGAGCATTGATTCCTACTATTGAGATTAAACTAAAAAAACAAGGTTCATATTTAAAAATTGACCAGAGACCAATAATAGTACTTGCTATTACTATAGTCTTTGGAATAGGATTTAACTCAGGGATTAATAAAAAAAAACTACTTATGAAAAAGATTTACCAAACGAAGAACTTTACTTTTTTTACTTTACTGGTTGGATTGTTTTTTTACAATACGACACTCCAGGCGCAGATTACTGTCGCTCCGCTTTCCTGTTATCCTCAATATGCTACAGCGGCAGAAATGGATGCCGCTGCGGCCGCAGACTATACCGATGGAATTCCCTTTGCCACTTGGCTGGGAGCTTATACGGAAGCAGTCGCTACGGGCGCAACATCAATTGAATTTTCGGAAGGAACTTATATCGTTGGAGTTACCACCAATTGGGGAGACGCTGATGGCGGTTTTAACTTGACTAACGGAATGTCTGTTTCTTGTAATGGCAATTGTGTCATCGACAATTCCGGGAATGGATCTTCTCAACTCGCCTTCGCTACCATTGCGAGCGACGGAGCGGCCATCTCAGGATTTACCTTTATCGACTTCACTGGAAATTCAAGTGGTGGAGCCGTGGGGGTTCTTGGAGATATTACCGGATGGCAAATTACCGATTGTAATTTTGATGGTTGCGATAAAGCAGGCGATGCTTTGGTGGTTGCTATGGGAAGCACTGGACAAGGCGTGATTTCTGGATGTAACTTCTACAATAATAATTTTACGACAGGAAGTGCAATGGTCGTTACAGGATCTAATAATACGACCACTAGTCTTTCTGTTGTGAACTCTGTTTACTCCTGTAATTCCCGGATCGTAGCTGGAGGTGCTGTACAAATTCATAGCGCAGTAAATGTAGGTTTTACAGATTGTAGTTTTGAAGGAAATTTGACCAACTCCGCTATCGGTGGTGCCATTTCTTTGCGAAATGATGCCAACGTAGGACTAACCAATACTGATTTTTCCTGCAACTCCGCAGATGTAAATACACAAGATGATGGTGGTGCTGTTTCCGTTGAAAGTGGATCAAGCTTGACCATCGACGGAGGAACTTACTACAATAATTTTTGCAAAAGATATGGCGGAGCTATTTACATGAATGGTACCATTACTAGTCCGGTAACTGTTGCTATATCCAATGCCGTTTTTGATGCCAATCAAACAACCACTTCCAGTTCAGATGGAGGAGCCGTTTATAGTCGGAGTTACTATACCTTATCGATTGATGGCTGTTTGTTTTTGAACAATAGTACCATTGATAAAGGATCTGCTTATGGTACTTACACCAATACACAAAACCCTGCTACCACCACAATAAGCAATTCTACTTTTACTGGAAATACTGGAGGAAGTAGCGAAGGTGCTATTAATACGAGTTCTGGAAATACTTCTATCACCATGACCAACTGCGTAATCTCTGGGAATACGCCAAGAGATGTTGAAGAAGAAGCAGGTACAATGGTATTGAATACCTGTATGTATGGAGTGACTAGTGGAGGTGTTGAAATAAATGGGGGAACCAGTTCGGCGCCGGTTTTTGATGCCAATTATCAGGAAGCTAGTGGCTATGGATGGACTGGTGTTTATACTGCAACAGGTTCTTGCTCGGCTTGTTTGTCTACTGCTCCTTTGGCCAATAACTGTCCTCTTGCAGGCGGCTCTATTTCCAATTTTGTTTTCGAAGATGTCAATGAAGATGGGACTAGTACAGGAGATCCAGGAATGAGTGGTGTAGCTGTTGATTTATATTCCTGTGCGGGTGTATTGATCGCTTCTGTTACCACGGATGCAACTGGATTCTATGCCTTTGGAGGTCTTAGTGATGGTTGTTATTATATAGAATTTACGCCTCCTGGTGGCTTTGTAGCTACCGCTCAGAATACTGGTGGTGATCCTACCATTGATAGCGATATCTCAGCAAGTAATCAGACTCCACAAATTACTATTTCTACTGTAGCAGGTACTTCCAATAGTACAGATGCTACATCTGGCAATACTCATTATACTTCCTATGATGCAGGTTTTAGAGCTGCTCCTTTGCCTGTTGAACTTCATTCCTTTATTGGCAAACGGAAAGATTGCCAGGTAGAACTGAGTTGGATTACTTTATCAGAGGTGAATAATGATTATTTCTTAATTGAGAAAAGTGAGGAGGGAGATTCCTTTGAAGAGCTAATGAAAATTAATGGTGCTGGGAATAGTTTCTCAACAGAAAATTATGCTTTTACTGATCGTGTTCAAACGGGCTCTAAAGGGTTTTATTACAGACTTAAACAAGTAGACTTTAATGGATTATCGACCTACTCCAGTGTAATCTTTGTTTCTATGGGTAATTGTCAGGTTTCGGAAAAACAGACCAAAGTATTTCCAAATCCATTCTTAGAAGAATTTAATCTGACTATTGAAGATGGTAGAGGACTAGGCGAAGTAGAAGTAGTTCTTTACAATGCTCATGGGCAAATACTACAGGCTTTTTCTTTACAAGCTGGAGACTTAAATGCTCCCTATCAAATTGGCCTTTATGATCTGCTTCCAGGTATTTACATTTTGCGAATTTCCGGTTCACAATTAAATGAGTCTCATATTATTGTGAAGCAAAAAGACTAAACCTTGATGAATATTTCGACATCTGAAGTTTAAAAAAAACTTCATCAAGCGGTTTATTAATCTTGATTGTAAGTTCCTGTAAGTGAACCCTGATTTATAAGAGGGATTTGTGTTTGGCAAATCCTTCTTTTTTAGATTTTTTAAACGAATCCAATTGAAAATAGTAGTTCCTATGCGTCTAAATCTACGTTCTATAATATTTACGTTCTTTATCTCTTTTATTTTCCTTCTATTTAGCACACCCGCAATATATGCCTGTGATGATAGTTCTGCGGCCTTAGTTTCCTCTACAGATAATGGCAATGGTACCTTTACTTACGTCTTTGATGTCTGTATTGAATTTTTGGGATTAGAAGGAGCCCCTGACGAAATCGAGTTTGATTTTTCTCCCGGATCTGCTACCATCAATACTTTTACTCCTCCTGACTTTACTACTACTACATCGGATCTTTATACAGGAGTAGCTGTAGGAAGTGTATTGTCTTATACCACCTTGGAACTTTTTCCATCTAATGGTACGGATGTTTTATGCATGACTTTTTCAGTTACTTTATCTCAAGAACCAACCTCGGTTGATATTAATTTACATGTCGGATTTCCATCTCCTTCCTGTACGCATACGATAAATTTGGTTCCAGCTTATTGTGGCGATTGTACCGACCCAAGTTGTCCTTCAGAAGGACTACCTGATGATTCGAATTTCCCATTCTTGGCTTGTGGAACACTTAATCCAGCGGTTACTAATGCAACCTTCACTTCTTGCCATACGGTAAGCACAGATGCAGGAGGTTTCTTAGGAATAACAGAAGCATTGGGGATTTCTGAATTTGGACCTGGTACTGCTTGTGGTGATGCCACCTTAGCAAGTCGTACTGTTGAACTTTACGCCATGAGCGGCGGTGTTTGTACTGGCGGACCAATTGCACCTGATATTCCAAATGGAGGCAATAGTGCCACCTTTAATCCAGAGTGGAATACCTTACTTCCCAATACAGATTATATTGCTTGTATCACTTTTACAGTTGGTTCTGATTGTGAAATAACTCAAGTTTGTGTAGACTATTATGGTGATCCGCCACCACCCAGTTGTGGAGATTGTACAAATCCAACTTGCCCTGTTGGAGTAGTTCCTACTTTCTCAGATCGAACTTATTTTCAATGCAATGACCCCAGTCCTGATATTGTAGGACCTGCTTCTTATACTTCTTGTCATACCGTAACTGCCGATGCTTTTGGAAACCTTGGAGCAGTACAACAAGTACAGGTTAGTGGAGGATGTTTAGTAAATCGGACTGCATTATTATACCCTATTGGTGCTTGTCCAGGATCACCTATAATTCCAAATGTTGATAATGCAAATGGAGTCGGAAGTGGATTCAATCCAGAGTGGTATGGTTTAACTCCAGGTTCAGCTTATATTCTCTGTATTACCACAGACATCCCCTTCCTTTGTGCTTATGATTTTGGATGCTTGGATACTTATGGTATTCCCTGTACTACAGATGCAAGTTGGACGCCACCAGGCCCCCTTTGCGATGGTGACAGCCCAGCCCCACTTAGCCCTGACGGTACCACAGGAGGAATTTGGACAGGAATAGGTGTAACGGATAATGGCAATGGTACTGGCTCCTTTGATCCCACCGTTGCTGGTGCAGGTTCAGTAACTTACACCGTTGGTTCAAGTCCATGTATCGCTACCGAAACGCATACAATAAGTATTTTGCCAAGTGCGGATGCAAGCTGGACTGCCCCCGGTCCACTATGTTCTGGGGACAGCCCAATAGCACTTACTCCGTCTGGTACAACAGGCGGCGTATGGAGCGGAATTGGAGTAACCGATAATGGGAACGGAACAGGAGTCTTTGACCCAAGCATAGCGGGAGCTGGAAGTGTGACCTACACGGTTGGCACACCGCCCTGCGATGATTTTTCCACGCAAACAATAACAGTAACACCAAGTGCGGATGCGAGCTGGACTGCCCCCGGTCCACTATGTTCTGGGGACAGCCCAATAGCACTTACTCCGTCTGGTACCACTGGCGGCGTATGGAGCGGAATTGGAGTAACCGATAATGGCAACGGAACAGGAGTCTTTGACCCAAGCATAGCGGGAGCTGGAAGTGTGACTTATACAGTGGGAACTCCACCTTGTGATGATTTTTTAACTCAAATTGTAACAATTGACTTTCCTCTAGCGCCACCTAGTATCACTTGTGGTCCAAGTACGACGATGAGTGTGTCCTTTAATTGGAGTCATCCAACCGCAAGTAGTTTTGTCTATACAATATCAATCAATGGCGGTACTCCAAGTGCTCCTCAAACGACCAGCTTAACAACCTATACCGAAAGCGGTCTAAGTCCCGGCGATATGGTAAGGCTGACAATCTATGCAGAAGGCATCAATAGTTGCGGAGACAGTGAAACAGTAACGATAGAATGTACGGCACAAAACTGTCCCGTTAATCCACCAACGATATTAGGTGTCGCTTCAGTTTATTGTATCACAGAAACCGGAATCA
>CALLVY010000104.1 GCA_938015925.1 uncultured Saprospiraceae bacterium | reverse complement strand
GAAATAATGCCCTTAAGTTTGAGTCAACAAAAACAAAAGAACCCACATATCAACAAAATTGCTCTTGTTTTTTAGTAGAGCAATCACTACAACAAATTATAATCTCAGAGCCTTTCTATTTATAGAAAGGCTTTTTTTGTATTTGTCAGCCTTGAAAACGGGGGACAAAAGCTATTTTTTAATAATTTCGGCTAAGAAAACTATCTTTGGAAAAATACCTGAGATATAAATGCAAGATCAAAATTTAAGTCCGCAAGAGATGGCGCGGTATGCGCGACACATAGCTATCCCAGAATTTAACCTGGAAGGGCAGCAAAAACTGAAGGCCGCGAAGGTCTTGGTGATTGGCTCCGGAGGTTTGGGGAGTCCGGTTTTGTTGTATTTGGCCGCAGCCGGCGTAGGGCACATTGGGATCGTGGATTTTGATGTGGTAGAGGATAGTAATTTGCAAAGACAAGTTTTGTTTACCATAGATGATATTGGACAATCAAAAGCCAAAACCGCAGCAGCCCGCTTAAAAAAACTCAATCCATTTATCCAAATCACCGCCTACGATACGGCTTTAACCAAAGAAAATGCCCTCGACCTTGTGGCTCAATACGATGTCGTTGCAGATGGTACCGATAATTTTCCAACCCGCTACCTGGTCAATGATGCCTGTGTCCTCACAGGAAAAACCAATGTGTATGCCTCCATCTTTCGCTTCGAAGGACAGGTTTCCGTTTTTAATCAAAAAAATGCGGATGGTACTTTTGGTCCTAATTATCGAGACCTCTTTCCCCAGCCTCCACCTCCGGGGCTAGTGCCCAATTGTGCAGAAGGGGGGGTCTTGGGAGTCTTGCCAGGAATAATTGGTAGTCTTCAAGCTTCTGAAGTCATCAAGGTCATCACTGGAGTAGGAGAGACGCTATCCGGAAGATTATTTTTATTAGATGCTGCCAGCTTTATTACCCGTACCCTAAAAGTGTCGAAAAATCCAGCCACCAAAATCGAAGAGTTAATCGATTACGAATTGTTTTGCGGCATGGAAAGGGAAAAACCATTGCCATCAATTGATGTCCAGGAATTGAAAAAGATGATGGATCAAGGAGAAGATTTTCAATTGATTGATGTCCGGCTATTGTATGAATACGAGATCGCCAATTTGCAAGGAGAAAGAATTCCAATGGATAGTATCGTCGCGGAGCGAGGAAAAATTGATCGCCACAAAAAAGTCATCCTCCATTGTCGTACCGGTAAGCGCAGCGCAGAGGCCATTCGCCAATTGCAAAAAGCAGAGCCCTTCGAAAACCTGTATAACCTCAACGGTGGCATTTTGGCCTGGGCTAAAGAAATGGATCCAAACATGCAACAGTATTAGAATTTACTTGCTCCCCAAAAACGGATTTAAAATAAAAGCGCCTTTAGGTGCGACACAACTCTACAATCGTTAAAAAAATAATACAAGCTTACCAACGCATGCAATAAATCCCTTATCTCCACAGTTCTATCCATTGTAATTTCAATCCCCTGTTTTCTCCAACCACAGGGTCGACGACCTACCAAATACAAACAAGATTTTTCCAACAAAATCCAAAATCCTATACCAGAACTTTACGTGAATTCGAATTAAGAGCATGTTTAAATTAACGCTCAACTAAATCGCCAAACAATGAGAATCGTATTCACCGTAATACTCTCGAGTCTACTACTCGGAGCACAATCCCTTATTGCCCAAAACGAGCGAGCGGCCCAACGCGCTCAGGAAGTTTTAACGCACCTGTCCGAACCAGACCACGATGGTTTTTCCATGCTGCCAAGTTCGAGCGAATTACTGGAGGTACAAATCAATAATGAAAATTTACTCATCCAATTGCGTATTCCTCCCAACTTTTTACTGACCGAATTTAATGATGAAATACACGAAGAAGTAGTTGAACATTTCGCTTCCTCTTTCGCAGATTTTTCATTCCAACAAATCAATTTGGAAGCTCGAAATGCCACGGGTAATTTTCAAGCCCTATCCGATTTTCTTAGCAAACATTCCTGGGGCCCAATGGATCTGGCGAGCAATGATGATCCATTGCCTTATCAGCAAGGTTTTTACAATAGAAAAGGGAATCCCTTAAAAAATGAAGTACAAGCAAGCGGTATGCTAAATGATAAAACCGTTTGGCTAAGTGCCGGCCATGGCTGGAAATACGATTCTCGTAGAAAAGTCTTTAAAACGCAGAGGCATAATTCGCATGGCTTAGTCGAAGATTTTACGACCATCGAAGGCGTAAATTATCATTTACTCAAATACCTCTACCAAGCCGGAGCCAATGTATGGACCGTTCGAGAACGCGACATGAACACGCAGGAAGTCATCGTCGATAATGATCAAAAAGCACCTTACTACAAAGAAAGCGGAGCCTGGTCTAAAAGCACAACCAATGGACTAAATGGCAAATCTTATCGCTATGCCATCAGTGCAAAAAAAGCAACGGCTGCTGCTCATTTTACTCCGGATATTCCGGAGTCAGGGATGTATTGGGTTTCGGTTTATTATGTAAATGGTGGCAATCGGTCTGTAGATACAAGGTATAAAATAGTACATGCTGGTGGAGAATCAATGGTGAGCATCAACCAAGAAGTTCATGGAAAAACATGGGTGTATTTAGGGCAGTTTTATTTTGAAAAAGGAAAGCAAGGGAAAGTGGTATTAATCAATGAATCTTCAGAAACCGGACAAGCTGTAATTGCAGATGCCGTCCGTTTTGGAGGAGGCCTGGGAACGACTCCGGATTGTGATTCGGGAAGGAAAAGTGGCGAACCCAGATTTGAAGAAGCTGCAAGGTATTATGCCAAATTTCAAGGCTTTCCGTACTGCCTCAACGATGTGATGGTAAGACCGCATTATGCGGAATGGGAACTGGCCAAAGGTACGCGCCAAGAACAACAAAACTCGGTGTACATCTCTTGGCATACCAATGCCAGTCCCAACCATCAATCGGGTTCCGAATCTTACATCCACAGCCGTCGCCCCGTTCGGGGCAGCAAACAATTGCGGGACTATATCCATCAAGAAATGATCACAGACATTCGCCATGCCTGGCAAAGAAATTGGTCAGATCGCGGTGCAAAATCTGCGGACTTTGGAGAACTGAGAGGTTTACAAACCATGCCTGGCGTTTTATTGGAAATCGCTTTCCACGATCATGCCGGAGATGCCAATGCCTTGTCGACTCCTGCTTTTAGAAACTTGGTAGCGCGCTCGGTCTACAAAGGAATCGTTCGTTATTATGCCGCAAAAGATCACCGGCCTCCCGTTTTTTTACCAGAGGCTCCCAGTCATGTTTCTGCGGTGAATCAAGGAAGGAATGAAATTCGGCTGGATTGGAAAAAGCCCATCTTTGGTGGCGTATTTGGAGATGCGGCGCAGGATTACAAAATATACTACAGTTTACATCCTAAAGCATTTGCCGAATCAGTGGAAAGTAAAAACACCACTTTTACTTTTTCCAAATTAAAACCAGCAACCACCTATTATTTCAAAGTCGTAGCCAGAAATCAAGGAGGAGAATCTTTCGCTTCTCCAGTCATTGCGGCAAGGACTCCCAATGGAAAAAGGCTTGCACAAGCAAAATACCTGATCGTAGATGGTTTCGATCGACTCGATAAAGGCTTGGCCATAAAAGTAAAAGAAAAAAAGCCTCATTATGCACCACTTGGAAATACACGTCGATTGTTTTTGGAGCAAATGAATAATTTTGATTATGCTGGAGAACATGCTCAAGCTTTGGCCCTCTCCGGAGTTTACTTTGACGGAGCCGTCAACGAGGCTCTGGGAGAAGGATCACTTTTACTGAATCACTATGATGGTGTAGACTGGTATTTAGGGCGAGAATCTACAGCCGATCAGGTATTGAGTTCGAAGGAGATTGCTTTGCTGAAAAATTACCTGGACGGAGGAGGAAATCTGATCATCTCTGGTTCTGAGTTGGCCTTTGCATTGGACCACAAAAATCAAGGGAAATCCTTTTACCAAAATTATCTAAAATCTGCCTATCGAGGCGATGATGCCGGGCAAGCTTATTTCTCAGGAAGTGGTGCCTTCGCACCGCTGAATGGCCAATTTGGAAACAGTGCCTATGGAGGTTATCCGGCCAAGTCGCTTGATTATGTGACTGCCCGTGCTGGCGGAGTCCCGGTTTTGAAATACAAAAATGGTCAAATTGCAGCGGTAGCCTATAAAGGAGATTTTGGAATGGTCAATTTTGCTTTCCCTTTAGAAAATATCGGTGATTTAAAAACACGTAGTGCCTTACTGCAAAAAGCCATTGACTATCTGGGAGACAAAACATCGAAAGAGGCTTTGGTCTTAGCCGAAATGCCGAGTATGTTTAGCGATGTATTAAAAGTGAATCTGGAAAGGAGCCCCGAAGGTTTTGCTATTTTCGAATTGTTTAATCCCGAAGGAGAGGAAGTCATGGCCTCTTCCTGGAATCACAATGGTAGTGGGACTAAGGTTTTTGCGACCCATCGTTTGCCACCTGCGCTTTATCAATATCGTTTTGAACTGATGGGGCTGGAGCAGAAAGGTTTTATTTTAAAAGAATAAAGATTGCTCTGGAGTTCGTTTCCTAAACATTCTTACTTTCGTTTTGTTAGAGCCTTATAATTGATCAATCAAAATTAAGGTAATTTAATGTTAAACGATAATAAGGCAAATTCTTCTATGGAAAATGTAATTTTAGGAACAGGATGTTTTTGGTGTACAGAAGCCGTTTTTCAAAATCTGAAAGGCGTTCAAGAAGTGGTCTCGGGCTATGCCGGAGGGCATGTTGAAAATCCGACTTATGAGCAAATAGGTACTAAAACCACCGGCCATGCCGAGGTTGTTAAAATCACTTTTGATCCTGCGGTCATCACGCTTACAGAATTATTAGAAATATTTTGGCGCGTACATGATCCAACCACGCTGAATAAGCAAGGAGCTGATGTTGGTCCCCAATACCGTTCTGCCATTTTTTATCAAAATGAAATGCAAAAGGAAGTGGCCGAAAAATCCTTCCGGGAAGCCAATGCTTCTGATTTATGGTCAGATCCGATTGTTACGGAAATTACTGCTTTTACCAATTATTTTCCAGCGGAAGATTATCATCAGCAGTATTTTAATCGGGTAGGAGAGCGCAACCCTTACTGTACTTATGTCGTCAAACCCAAAGTAGAAAAAGCGAAAAAAATGTTTGGGGATAAGATGAAAAAATAGAAAACTCATAAACTGACTAAATAAATCAAGCCTCTAAGTAGTAAATAGGATACTGCTTAGGGGTTTTCTATTTTTAAAATAAGCGCTAAAGCAATAAGCTGTTCGCTAAGATTGT
>CALLVY010000103.1 GCA_938015925.1 uncultured Saprospiraceae bacterium | reverse complement strand
TTTTTTATTTAATCTTTTTTTCTTTCTACCACAATACAGTATAAATCACAATCAAAATCAAACAAACCAAAATAGAACAAACATTAAAAACAGTACTGGTTTTAAAAAGAGAGACCTCCAGTTCAATTCCTTTAGCGTCATCTGTTTTATTTTCAGTAAAGAGTAGTGCGAATATGATTCCAGTCAACCCTAATATTAATAAGCCAAAAACATTATACGTTTCTATATCTCCTACTAAAATACGAACACCAGCAGGTACAGAAATCAAAAAGATCGAGGCCATTAAACCCAAAAGGAAAGGGACTTCTTTCGCGCGTTTATGATCCGCAGCCTTGTTTTCCCATACCGAGATAATGACAATTAATGCGGCCATTACCACAAAACTCAGCGCCATGCGTACTAAAAAAGGGACTTCGGGAAACAAGACCTGCATCATCCAGGAAAAGGGAATCGAAGCCACTACGGCCACCAAGGCGGCATTTGCGGTAGCTCTTTTCCAAAACATACCAAATAAAAAAACAGCTACGACACCTGGACTGATAAACCCGGTGTACTCCTGAATATATTGAAACACCTGCTCCAAGCTGCCCAAGGCCGGAGCAATAAAAGCACCCAGTAACAAGGCTGCTCCCGCAGAAACACGACCAATAGTTACATAATGATCTTCTGACTGCTCTTGAACAAAAAGATTTTTGTAAATATCCAGGGTAAAAATAGTGGACGCTGAATTGACCATAGAACTGACGGATGAGCCAATGGCCGCAATTAATGCAGCGAGTACTAAACCCTTAAATCCGACATGGACAAAATTACTTAATACCCAAGGAAAAGCCTGGTCAGGTACACTTATGCCTGCTCCTGTGAAGCCATAGGCAGCGGGATCTTGCAAAATCACATAAGCCGCTATACCTGGAACTACTGCGAAAAATGGAATCAAGAGTTTCATTAATGCAGCAAATGCCACTCCTTTTTGAGCTTCTCTCAAACTCTTAGAAGCCAATGCCCTTTGGATAATGTATTGGTTATTTCCCCAATAGTATATATTGGCTATCCACATCCCGCCTACTATAACACTGATGCCAGGTAGTTGATCATAAGAAGGATTGTCTTTATCGAGAATCATGTCAAAGTGCTCGGGAGCTTTTTCATAAAGATGGCTTAAACCGCCAAAAAAACTGCCGTCTCCAACAAAGGTCAACACCATATAAGCTGCGGTAAATCCACCAACGATCAAAATAACGACTTGAATAACATCAGTCCAGACCACCGCCTTGAGTCCTCCAAAAATACTCAAGGTAGCAGAGTAAACCACTAAGCCAATAATCCCCCATATCAATGGAACATCAAGTATACTTTGTATGGCTAAACCACCAAGATATAACACAGAAGTAATATTTACCAATACGAAAAGTGCTACCCAGAAAAAAGCCATAATTGTTCGTACTCGTCGATCAAAACGAACTTCCAAAAATTGGGGCATCGTATAGATCCCCTTTTTGATAAAAACAGGCAACAAAAATTTAGCTACCAAAATAAGGGTCAAACCTGCTAGCAATTCATAGGCCCCAATCGCTAAGCCCATCACATAACCAGACCCGTTCATTCCCAGTATTTGCTCTGTAGAGATATTTGAAGCAATCAATGACCCTCCCACTGCCCACCAGGGCAAAGCACCAGAAGCCAAAAAATAATCTTTGGCGCTTTCATTCTTTTCTTTATTGGCAATCCAAATACCAAAACCCATCATGAGCAGTAAGTATCCGATAAGGACGACTAAATCTATGGTAGCAAAGTTCATGTTTTTCATTTTGAGTTATACTAAACTTGATAAAAGGCGTAAATTAAAGTCTAATAATAGGGAAGAATACCAGGATTCTGGACAACTAATTGTCTGTAAGGGTCTATTTATCATCAAACAGGTATTAACTACAGGCTAAACCTAGCTTTAGGCATTATTTTTTCAATTAAAAAAGTACTCTCCATTTATACTCCCCGTCACCATTTATCCCCCAGATAAACTCGGACACCGATGTACAAAGTATTTTATTCGATGATCTTCCTCGCTCTCCTAATGCCGCTTTCTTTAGAAGCACAGAGCACCTTGATGAACCTTATCCCTTCCAATACTGCCACTCATACTGCTCAACAATCAGGGGATTGGTTTAATCCAACTACCTGGACGGAAGGCACGGTACCCGGAGATGCTGCAATCGTATATATTCCAGCAGGCATTGAGGTAATTTATGAAGGATCTTCTAATGCTCCTATTTTCGCCATACGGGTGGATGGCACCTTTTCTTGCACTCAGTCTACGGCAAGCGATACTACCAGCCTCACCTTTGACACCTTTGTAGGAACCATGAATTCTGTGATACAATTTCATGCAGAGGATGCCAACGATGGGACTATTTTGATATCCATTCTACCCTTTGATATCGAAGCGCATAAAGCTGGCACCAGCGGCTATAGTCAAAGTTGGAATGCTGCTGCTCATACCCATTTTAGCGATAGAGCCCCCCACTATCAAGTCACTTATGACATAGGCCCAGACAGCAGATTTAAATCTTATGATAAAGCATTACTAGGCAATACGTCAGTAAACGAAATATCGAAAGTAGCCGTAGATGACGGTGCAGGTATTCTAGGTAGAACAGCTTGGGATTCTACCCAATTATCCATAGGTTTTGTCACCATGGGCCAAGTAGAAGTTCTGGGACAGGAAAAAACAGTTATGCACAAATTGAGTACTGATGCGCTCAAAACTGCGACTAGTATTTCCTTAGCAAGCCTACCTACTGGCTGGGAAGTTGGGGATACCATTCTCCTTACTCCTGGAGGTAATAAAAATGCGCTTGCCAATGCTCCTGAGTTGGCAGAAATCTCCAATATAAATGGTACCACGATCACCTTAAGTGGAAAATTAAAAAAGAATCACGAAGGTCGTGCTATAGATGATTTGCATTGCTTTGTAGGAAATATAAATAGGAATATTGTTTTTTGTTCCGCAAAAACGGACAGTACTCATCGAGGACATTTTATGGCGATGCACAACGCGACCAATGTCCAAATCAAAAATGCGCTTTTTAAAAATATGGGACGCACCGACAAAAGTAAACTGACTGATGATCGGATTTGGAAGGAATGGGTAGCTCCTGTTGTTGGCAATCCCTATGTCTCTGCTCTAGGGCAGGAATGTTCCCAATTAGAAGCACCCGCTAGCGAAGATATCTCTAACCATCGCGGACGCTATTCTATTCATTTGCATCACTTAGGAGCTGCCAATGGAAGCAATATGGCGGAAGTGACTGGCAATGTAATTTGGGGCAATCCTGGTTGGGGCATTACTCACCATAGTTCGCATGCCAATGTTTCTGATAATGTAGTGTATGATGTAATCGGCTCTGGCATTGTATCCGAAGCAGGAGATGAGACCGGGTTTTGGGACAATAATTTGGTGGTACAAATCGACAAAGGACATACTACTGATGCATATGAAGCTTCTTTATTTTATGATGATTATCTTTTCTCGGGTCAGGGCTTGGGGATGAAAGGCCGGGGAGTAGTGTGTAGAGGCAATGTGGTAGCGGATGCTAATATGGGCGTGGGCGTGGTTAATTTTAATGCAGCGATTAATAGTACTACCCGAATGGATGCCGCTGCTTTA
>CALLVY010000102.1 GCA_938015925.1 uncultured Saprospiraceae bacterium | reverse complement strand
ATACATTTCTTTTTTCAATACTTAAAAAAGTACTTAGAGCTCATTTGAAATAAATCAAATAGCAGTATTAAACCAGCAATGTTAACATTGAAGATTTAACAAAAAAGAAAGTTTATACTATAGAAGAAAGGATTCGTACAGGACAGAGATATCCCTCGAAATTAATGGAGGTTTGTAGAGCGCAAAATCAGGCTTGTCTATTTCAACAAATTCATTTTGAAAAAACCCGGCGATATAAGCCACTATAAACTGCTGTAGTTCCTGATTCACGAAAAAGTCTGCTGATTGGCTTACTTGGTCTTGATCAGACTGAAAATAAATTGTTTTGCTATCGCAACAATTTTTTTTATCTACAGAGCAAGCTTCATCAGTTTGTTGCTCTACCGCATTTTCATGATGATGACAGGATTTAACAGCCTTTGCCATCTCATGGCAATTTTTCGCTTTTCCAGTTAAGCTAAACGATTTAAATTGACTTTGGCAAAAGTGTATATTAATAGAAAAACCTGCTGATGAAAAGAACATCAGGAATGCCATTGTGAGGGCAAAAATTCGATATATATGACAAACTGGTTTCAATTAATATTGATTTTGTATTTACAAATATAACGATTTTTTTGAAGAGTATTTTATATAATTTTGTCTTAACTTATCAATATTTTGACATTTCTAGATCAAAAACAACATGATCCCGGCCATTGCGACCATTGTTAAGTCTTCTACTATTGTTACCGTTGACATTGGCAAATTAAAAACATCTCCGAGGCAAGCACACTTAATTTTCCTTTTATCTAATACACTTTTTATCACTCCTATGCTACTGACTCCTAGAATGATAAGTGTTAATACATTTGTAAAAACGGGAGCAATATTTATTAGGAAAAGTATTCCTAAACTTAGCTCAACAAAAGGGTAAATGTAACCCCAACCCTTCCATTTTGCTGCGACAATATCATACATTTGGTAACTATCAGCGAAACCTTTAATGTTCAATAATTTAAAAAAGGCAAAGACCAAAAAGAAGCCTGCCATAAAATGGCGCATCCATAGCATGCCTGAGAAACCATTAAAAGGAGACTGGATAAGAAAACTAACTCCAGCAATAAAACCAACTATCAGCAACAGCGGTTTATAGGTCGTTAAAGATTTTTCCGATAATTCAATCACTTCTTTTATCGGAGGCTTTTCAACTTCCTGTATGTTGTAATGTCCGATTGCCTCCTGAAGCGTGGTGAGTTCAACCGGATTATTTAAGGTCAATTTACCTTGTGGAGCGATTAACTGAATATCTGCTGTAGCTACATCATTTAATTTTTCTAATGCTTTTTTCACATTAGCGACACAGCCGCCACAAGTCATTCCTTCAATTATATATTCCTTTGTCATCTTATTTTTTTTTAGGTTTTAGAACAAAGGTAAAGGGGAAAGACTCGTAACACGTTATACTATTCGGTATATAGTTTATAAAGTTTTGACATTAAACTTCATCGATAGATTTTCGAGCTTTATTTTGTAATTTTTTAAACCCGGTCGGTGACATTCCGGTTATTTTCTTGAACTGAGCAGAAAGATGGGCAGAACTGCTATAATGCATTTGGAAAGCAATTTCAGAAAGTGTCAATTCACCATAAGTCAAAAACTCTTTAATCTTTTCGATTTTTTGAGCCATGATAAATCGCTCAATCGTTCTACTTTCCACAGAAGAAAACAAGCGACTTAAATAAGCATAATCGTAATGTAATTTTTCCGCTAATAGCCTTGAGAAATTAATTACTGCAGGTTCTTTTTGATAGTGGATTTCCTGAATAATCGTTGATTTGATTTCACTGATTAATTGGGTTTGTTTATCATCCAAAAGCTCAAAGCCTCTTTCTTTCAACTTTTCTTTGAGCAATTTTTTCTTATCCGAAGAAATCTTTTCAGAGACATTTACGCTCCCCAAATTTATATCAATAACCGAAAAATTTAAATCCTCAAAAACTTGACGAACCGCTTCTACACAACGAGGACAGACCATGTTTTTTATAATTACTTCTTGCATATTGTTTTCTTTAGAAAGGCAATATAGTGCTTAATTAGCTAGTGGATAGCTTAGTTCATTTTAGGTTTTGTATTATTCTAAAATATCTCTATGTTCACATTAACAGAAACAGATTATCTGCATTGCCAGTATTTATTCCAGTTGATGTGACCCAGATGAAAACTCAAAACCGCCATTTACTAGTGGCGTTATTTCAAAAAATCCAACCGTCGGAGCTTTAGTCTCGTCATTTTTAACTATCCCTCTCATATCCACCTGTAAATTGTAAAACCGTATTTTATGCCCATCTTTTGCGACAGTATAAAAACCTTTGGCAAACCATTTCATTCTATCCACAACCTCTGGATTAATCCCGTCCAAAAGGTGGTCGTTAATTTGAAAGTATTCAAAAGGAAGCTCGGCATCATCTAAGATAGAATATTTGTGCATATACATCCCATCATTGGTTTTTGCTAGGCCATACCAATTAATATTAGCGATGCCAACAGGCATAGTAAGCAATAAGTTGTAACTGATATTTTGCTTTGCTAATTCATTTTTGAAATGCTCCTTTACGTGATTTTTCACACCTAATGTCGCTAATAAATAAATAGTGCTTACTGCAATTCCTATATAGTTATAGACCGTTCTGGAGGGTTTGCTTTTAAAAACAAACAAACTACAAAACAATCCAATTAAAAGTGGAATGGTATAAACAGGGTCAACTACATTGATACTATCAAAACCGATTCGAGCATCAGAAAATGGTAGAAATAATTGAGTGCCGTATGCTGTAAAAGCATCCAATAGCATGTGAGTAAACAAAGCTAACCAAGTAAATATCCAAAGTCTTTGATAGCTTATTTTATTAGTCCATTTAATGCGCTGTAAAACATAAGCGATTAAAAATGCCCCAAGAATACTAAACATAATAGAATGACTAAACCCTCGATGAATAGAGAGCATTTCAAACTTGTCATAGAACATATATAATGCAACGTCGAGGTCAGGAATTGTTGCAATGATTGCTCCCAGAACAGCCCCTTTGCCTCCAATTTTTTTGCCTAAAACAGCTTCACCAATTGCAGCCCCTAAAACCGCTTGTGTTATACTATCCATTATTGTTTATTATTTTTAAAGTGAATCAGGGATTGAATAAAAACTCAACCCCTGATTATTTTTTATAATTCTATTCCCCTGAATTTCTCCATTTGAATATCGCAGGAATCACCGCTAAGTTCAAAAAAGTAGAACTTATCAAACCTCCTAAAATAACAATTGCCATCGGGCTTTGAATTTCATTTCCTGCCTGTCCACCAGCCAACGCTAATGGAATCAATGCTAACCCAGTTGTTAAAGCAGTCATTAGTATTGGATTCAATCGGTCGAGCGAACCTTCGATAATGGTGTCCCGAAGATTAAGCCCTTCTTCTTGAAGCACCTGATAGCGACTCACTAATAAAATTCCATTTCGAGCTGCGATACCAAACAAACTGATAAACCCAATCGTCGAGGCAATAGAAATAATACCCGTTGTAAAATACACAATGAATACTCCACCAATTAAAGCCAAGGGTAAATTCATCAATACAATAGCCGCTAAACCGAGATTATTAAACTCCATATACAGCAAAAGGAAAATAAGCAATATCGCTCCGATAGAGGTTATTAATAACATTCGAGTAGCTCGTTCTTCGCTTTCAAATTGTCCTCCGTATTCTACTCGATAACCTTCTGGTAAAGAAATGTTTTCATCAACAGTCGTTCTTATCTCATTGACTACACTTCGCAAATCTCGTCCTGCTACGTTTGCAGAAACAACAATTTTACGTTGCACGTTTTCCCGATTTACAGAATTGGGATTACCTGTTACATCAACGGTAGCGACATAATGCAAAGGAATTTTCTCTCCGTTATGCGCATCTATTAAACTGTTTCTAATCGCCTCCGCAGAATTTCTGTTTTGCTCATTGTATCGCACTACCAAATCGAAACTACGCTGCCCTTCAAAGACTTGCCCAACTGGTTCTCCAGCAAAAGCAACGTCAATGTAATCCATAAAATCACCTAATCGAATACCATACTTAGCCAACATAATTCGGTTGGGCAAAATGCGAATTTGAGGGACTTCTATTTGCTGCTCTACATTGAGGTCAACCAAACCAGGAATGCTTTCGATTTGCCATTTAATTTGATTACCCGTTGAGAACAACTTATTTAGTTCTGCCCCAAAAATCTTAATGGCAATGTTGGCTCTCGTTCCCGAAAGCATGTGATCTATCCGGTGAGCGATGGGTTGTCCAATCGTAATATTGGTGCCAGGAACAACAGATAATTTGGTTCTGACATCCTCTAAAAAAACTTCTTCATTCCTTTCGCTTAAGGTAAAAGGCACATCTATTTCAGAAGCATTAACGCCCTGTGCATGTTCGTCCATTTCTGCTCTACCTGTCCGTCGAGAAGTGATAGCAACTTCAGGCATTTCCAGCATAATTTCCTCTACCAAAGCACCAGCTTTATTTGATTCTTCCAATGATGTTCCGGGAGGAGTGACCACACTGATAACCAACGAACCTTCATTAAACTCTGGTAAGAAACTACGCCCTAAACCTGTCAATAAAAAAATAGAAATAGCAAATAAAACGACTGCTGATAACACCACCAAGCGAGGTATTCTTAAAACCAATTCCAGTACTTTTCGATACCCAGATGCGAATGTTCTTTCTACCCAACTTCCTTTTGCCTGTCGTTGTAAGCGCTGTTCATTCGTCAATAAATAACTGCTTAAAACGGGCGTTAATGTGACGGCTACAAAAAGAGAAGTAAATATGGCTACTATAAAAGAAACACCTAATGGCTGTAACAAACGACCTTCCATACCACTCAAAAAGAATAGCGGAATAAAAGCAGTAATGATAATGAGTGTTGCAATTAAAATGGAATTTCTAATTTCACTCGAAGCATCAAAAATTATTTTTAAGGCAGCTTGTTTTTCTGCGATTGGCTTGTTGACATTTTCTCTAAGCCGCTTAAAGATATTTTCCACATCAATAATCGCATCATCCACTAATGCTCCGATGGCAATCGCCATACCTCCCAGACTCATTGTGTTAATGGTGTAACCAAATAGTTTTAAAACAATGATGGTGACTAAAAGAGAAACAGGAATCGCAATCAAAGAAATAACAGTAGTTCTCCAATTGAGCAGAAAAAGAAAAAGGATAATACTGACAAACAAAGCTCCTTCTAATAGAGTCTTTTGCAGATTATCAATAGAAGCCTGAATGAAATTAGATTGTCGAAAAATATGGGTGTTCATCTCCACACCAGAGGGCAATTGTTTTTGTACCCCTGCCATTGTTTCATCAATGCGTTCTGTCAGTTTCAAAGTATTGGCATTCGGTTGTTTCATCAAGGTCATAATTACCGATGATTTTCCTGCCACCGCAGCATCTCCAATTTTAGGTGCAGCACTAATTCTGACTTCAGCCACATCTTCAATTTTGATCGGCTTATTCCCTTCCATTTTAATCAACGCCTGCCCGATTTTTTCAACTGAGTTGGTTCTCCCTTCCCCCTGAATAACGTATTGATTGCCATATTCATTGATAAATCCGCCAGAGGCATTTCGGGTCGAGGCTGCTGCTGCATGTTCTAACTCCATTAAGGAAACGCCGAAGTATTTCATTTTTTCTGGAGAAGCTGCAATTTCATATTGTTTGTAACCACCACCAATCACAATGACTTGCGCCACGCCATTGATTGCCAATAATTGAGGTCGGATATTCCAATCTGCAATGGTTCGCAATTCCATGGGATCTATACTATCAGAACTCAAACTCAACAACATGATTTCACCCATGATAGAAGAGATAGGAGCAAGGGTCGGATTCTCCACACCTGCGGGTAGTTTGCTTTCTACTGTTGCTAATTTTTCGGCTACAATTTGACGGGCTTTATAAATATCGGTACCCCATTCAAACTCTGCCCAAACAATAGAAATTCCCATTGCGGAAGAAGAACGAATACGGCGAATATTGGGCGCACCATTCAAGGCTGATTCCAATGGAAAACTTACAAGCCGTTCAACTTCTTCCGTCGCCATACCATGTGCTTCGGTCAGCACAGTAACGGTTGGCGCAGTCAGGTCGGGAAATACATCTACATCCATTTCGGATGCAATGTAACCGCCTGTTATCATAATCAAGGCGAATATCGCCAGGACTAAGAGTCGGTTTCTCAAGGAAACCTGTATGATTTTATTAAGCATTATTATTTATTTTTGAATACAAATTCCAATGGTTATTTTCCTAACCAATAATCCAATTCTATCCGCAAAGCATTGAATTTGTACAAGGCTGTTAAATACTGTTGTTTCACTTTTACGACCTGCTCCAAACCATCTAAATATTCCAAATAATTTATCTCTCCTTCTCCGTAGGCTTTTAAATTGACCTCGCTTTGCTCATTCACTATGGGTGTCAAATCTTGTTGGAGATATTCCAGAATATGTATCTGATGTTTGAGGCGGTAGCGGAGTTCACTAATCGTTCGTTCCAGTTCCTGTTCTTTGGTTTTCAAATTTGCTTCTTGTACTTTTACGCCAACTTCTGCGGCTTCAATTCGTCCCTGATATGCCTTCTTAAAAAGTGGAACATTGACTCCTAACTGATAGCCAAATAATGGGAAGTTCCCTGACATGGCTTGAAGTTTGAAACCTGAATTGATTTGTGGAAGTAATTGTACTTTTTCAGTTTCTACTTTAGCAAAAGCCAATTTTCTTTGTGCCTCAATAACTTGCAAATGAGGATTATTTTCTATCGTTGAATCAGGTAAAAATGAAGCATCAAACGCTAAGTCTCCTTGCACTTCATAGAGCGTATCAGATTGCAGCCATTGATTAAACAAGCTCAAAGCAATTTGATGTTTTTCAAAAGCGTGTTCCTGTTCCAATTGAGCTTGTCCTAATCGGGAACGAGCTGCTAATTGGGGAATCCTTCCTGTTTCTCCTGATTCTAATTGAGTGGTAGCAACCGACAAAAAGTTATTATACAGACTCAGGTTCTCGGCAACCAATTCCTGTTCTTGTTTTGCATAAAGCAATTGGTAATAAGCCTGTTCCACTTGTCGCTTTAGTTCCTGCTCAGTCAATGCCATTTGCTTTTTAGCAACCGCTGCTCCTTGTTTGTAAAATGCTTGTTGTGTCTTAGCAACTTTAGGTAAGTAAAAATTTTGTTGAATATTAATAGAATGAATCCCCGTTTGGTCATTCACTCCGAACTCTTCTCCAGAAAGATAGAGTTGTGTTGGCTGCATTGGAAGTCCTGCATCCGCCAGTTTGTTTTGTTGGTCAACGGCAAATCTATCCCGTTCTAAACCAGCATAATTTTTTCGAGCGATACTTAGCGCTTCCTCCAAGCTAATGGATTTAGTTTGCCCGATGCTCGATGTTGTTAGGGCACAAACCAATCCCAGCAACAACAATAGTTGTATTTTAAATTGTCTTTGAATCATCTTTGAAAGATTTAAGTTTGTGATTAATGTTCATGTCCGTGTGCCGGAATAGTGGAAGACATAGATGCCATTTTGATTTGATAAGCACCTTCCGTTACGACCCATTCTCCTTCGGTAACACCTGATAGAATTTGGATATTAACACCATCGTCCACGCCCAATTTTACTTCCCGTTTCTCAAAACTTTCTCCCCCCGTTTGGACATACACATAATTCATACTATAATCTTGCATCAATGCAGACTTTGAAATAACCAACTCCTTTTCAATAGGATTGGTCAATAAAAACAACTCGACAAAAGAACCAGGAATGAGTTCATGCAGGTTATCCAGTTCAAATAAAACTGGAATAAAATGACGCCCTTTTTCAATAACTTTTCCGTAAGAAATCAGTTTCCCGTTGTAATCATCAATAGATTGAACCTCTTTTTGATAGGACGTTTTAAAATTCGCAGACTTGACCATCCGTAATTTTGGAAGGTGACTTTGAGATACTTCTGCTTGTAAAAGCAAGCGACGATTACTGGTGATTTCAATTAACGGGGTTCCTTCTTCTACAAACTGTCCATCACTCACCATTACATTTTTTACAATGCCAGTCATCGTTGCGGTTACGGATTGTCCACCAGCATTATAACTCCCCGTTAAGGTTTGAAATTCTGCTTGAGCAATAGTGTATTCCATCTTTCTGCGTTCATATTCTTTCTGTCCAATAATTTGTTCATTCACTAAATTTTCCGCTCGCTCAAAATCAGCTTTGGTTTTGTCAACACGAGCTTTAGCGACCTGGTATTTTTCCTCCATATTCGATTGCAACAAGCCTTTACTACTAATCGAAAACAAACCTTCTCCTACTCGGACATCTCTACCTTCCTGCAAATTTTTACTTTTGAAAAATACAATACCACTACTCTTAGCAGCAATGATTTTTTCCTCTCCTTTGACAGGTTGAATTTCTCCTGAAGTATGAATCACTTCTCGGATAGGTTGCCGTTTCACCTGCTCAATAGCAAAGTCAATTTTCCATGCTTGCTCTTTGAGAAAAGAAACTTCATCACCTTCTGGTTGAGGTGGATTAGCAGCCATTGCAGCATCTTCATTCGGGTAAACGGTCAAATCAGAAATAGTGATGGTATCCGAAAATGAATCTGTTTTTAGAAAAAAATCTAAATCATAAACACCTTGCTTTTCAGGTGTTATAGCAGGTCGAAAAATACCTGGAGAAGAAGGTGCAGAAACACTATTCTCTTTGAGACTTTTAGTTCCTTCCCTTAGCCGTACAGTTACTTCACCTGCTTGAAGGGCTTTGAAGTTTACCATCTCTGAAAAGTGAGCGGCAAAACGGCTTTCCTCACCAACAATGAATGGCGGGAACTCTACAAAGAGTTCTGATTTTTTTGTCCAGATAGTAAAGGCAAACGGTTCTAATTCGGCTTCATGAGGAGCATGTGTTTTGTCACCGTGGGTATGCGTTCCTTCCCCATGTTCGTGGGCGCAACTGCTCATTAACACAAGCAGCCCTGCCAACAAAATGGCAGAGAAATATCTATATTTCATATTGTCTAATTCTTTCGTTTAAAAAATTAAAAATGATTGAATAGGACAAGAGATTGTCCCTAAAGATAAGATTAGACAAATGAGGGAGGCGCTCTAAGCGGAGTACTCGGAAGTTTTAGTTTCTGTAAAAGTGATAAGTGATAAGGTGGGTCAGGCAAGGATTCAGCATCCACCTCGAATACCAATTCGTCTTGCCTATAAATGTATGTATTTACAGAATTGTTATGGTCAACAGCTTTTTTGGTAGAAGATTTTTGAATAACCAATAAATGGTCATCGGCATGGTCATCTGTGTGGTTAATGTTTTCAAACAAATGCCCTAAAAAGTGGAATACACCAATATGAAATTGATGTTCATGGTGGACATCTTTGAAGTCTTCATGTTTGTGGGATGTTTCTGATACAGGTGTACCAAAGAACTCTGAAGCATGGGAATGTGAGACACTATGGTGCAATACTACAAGAAGGTAGATGGCTAGAAGGAAGTGGCTTAGTATTTTTTTTCTTAGTTGCACGGGGACAAAGATAAATTTTAATTCCATCATTAACAATATCCATTCTTTCAATATTCCAGCCATTCTGATTGAAATATGAATTAATTCAATGTTTTGGGTGATTCTTCAGGTATTAACCTTAAAATCTACTTTACTTTCATAACTTTTTCATCATCCGGTCTACCAGCATAGTTATCAATCGTAGAAAAATTCTCATGGTCTAGCAGGTGAGATACCGCATTCCTATCCGCCCCTTCATTTAAAGTGAGTGTAGCACATGAATAACGAGCAGAATAAAAAGTAAAATACCCAGCCCATTTCAACTTATTCTTACTGACCCAGCATCCAGCATCCCGAATATATTTTGCATACCTCAATACTCTAGCTGCAATTTCCTTCTCACTTTCATCATGCCCAATTAAAATATCAAAGAAATAATCATTTCCAGCCCTACCAGTTCCATACTTTTCAATAATATCTCGTGCCTCCTTCAACAAAGGTTTTCTTGTTTTTGATCTATCATAATAACAGCGACGATTTTCGTTAGGCTTTTTTTGTTCTCAACAATTGGTAAAAATGAAAAACCCAGCCTAATTATCATTTCCAAACTCAAACCCTATATGAAACCCAATACTATCAAATGACGGATTACGATGTTCACCAAATAGAAAAGCATTTGAAAGATGCATATTCCGTACGCCAATTTTTAAAGATGTACCGGATTGTAGTTTGATGCTACTACCTAAACCATAAAAGCTGGTAAAATTAAACAAAGTTCCTCCTTTTGGAAAGTTTTTAGTTGACCCAACTACACCAAATCCATTGTCGAAGTATAACCTGAAACAGTCATTGTTAATAAGATACCAGTTAAAATAAATTGCACCACCAATACCTACTGTAGAGGTTTCTGCATTTTTGAATTTCAAAAGTTGAGCTTCACCACCAACTTGAAGCCATTGATGATACTGCCTTCCTAGTCGAGCCTTCCCCATAAATACATCAGTTGTGCTGTCATGTGGATCATATTCTAAATGGTATTCAGCATAAAAAGCTGCTTCCCAATAACCATCATAATCCTTTTTATTGTTAATCCACCCGCTTAAAACAACTCCACCAATATTGTAAAGCAGGGCATATTTGTTAATCACATCAATAGAACCAAAATTCAGAGGGTCTTGCCATTCGTACTGAGCAGAGATTGTTTGAACAGAAATGAAAGTAAACAGATATGCAATAATATATTTTCTCATTAACCTGGTTTTAATTTCACTGCATTATATTTATTTCTCTTTTTTTCCAAGTAGGCATGCCAATGCCAATGTTTTAATATCAATATTTTCATCTTTAAAATAGTGGTCTAAACCAAGTTCTGAGACAACAAAGCCTCGTGGTGTCAAAGCATCCGGAATAGTAGTTAACCCATCATTTGGGCCGAAGTTTTTTCGTATGGTACAATACCTTCCTTTTATTCTCTTATGCACTTGTGAAGTCAAAGGAATACCAACAAAATGAATGGTTTTAATATGAACCGGAAAATTCAAAGCTTTAAAAGCTTCGCTTCTGAAGGAGTGACTAATATCCTTTACCACCTCCATATTCTGTCCTTTTGTCCAAAGTATAAATTGAGCAATCCATCGTTTTGGTGCTTTCAAATATTGGTCAGCTATTAGACTTCCATTTAGTATTCCGCCCACACTTACCCAGGCTGAAACATTTTGCAGTTGTTCTATATTAAGTAGTTTTCCCAATGCTATTGCAGTTTCGAGGCCTCCTTTACTGGCACTTACCAAAACTATGTCTGTTTTAAATTTGGATGCTTCAATAATTTCGTTCGCAATAATTTGAGCGTTGCTTTCTGAAAGACCGTATTCATTTGTTTCAATTAATTTATTTTCTAATCCCAAATCACTAAAAAGTCTTCTTTGTCTGGCTAAGTCAGCCCCGGTGGTAGCATCATCTTTATATCCAAATCCTGGTATAAAAAGAAAGTATTTTGATTTTAGCTTTTCAATCTGAATTGGAGCAATATTATTTTTTAATGAATCTATAAATGACAAATAATGGTTTTGAGCTTCTTTGTTTTGTGGTATTTCATATAATCTGTTTAATGCGTAAATAGTTGCCACATCCATTGAATACGTTTTTGAAATTTCTCGGACAAGATTGTTGTCTAAATTTCGATGGTCAAAACGCATAAAGTCATAAGGGATATCTCCACGTAACATTCTTAAAGCAATCGAATCACTTACACTAATTAATTGAGTCTGTCCTAGAAATCTAGCAGTAACCTTGATATTCTTTTTGGGCAGACAACTACCCGAAATGATGAAGCATGTAATAATACCAATAGCTACAAAACTTATATTCTTTAGTAGTTTCATCATCCTGATTTTAAAGTTGCGATTGACTCGGTTCATAGTTACAATAAACTTACTCGATCCTTTTCCAGGTCTGTGTCCTGTAAAATAATCCCCAATAGCCACGTACTTTTAGAGTGTTTTCATCTTCCAACCAAACTGAGCTGGTATAAGTCTTCCCGTTCCCAGGATCAAGGATATTACCGCTCGTCCAATGGCTGTCTCCTGGTTTGTCGGTGTCTTTTTTAAAATTCCAGAGGATAGTCATACCTATGATTTTAGCTTTCTTTTTTGTGCCGGGGCATTGCAAACAGATAGGATTTTCCCCTTCCCAGGGTTGAAGATAAATTTTCAAAATTCTGCCGGAAAGCTGACCATTATTTTCTGAAATTTCTATTAGAGATTTTGGATTCCCGGATTTATCATCAATGGTTTTCCAAAGACCTGTTATGGGATTGGAATCATCTTTAGCTTGCTGAAGCTTCCAGGTTTGAGTACGATAAATGAGGTTCATTACACCGGCATATCCTCTTACTTTCAAAGTTTGAGCATCTTCTAACCATAGGTTGCTATTATAAACTTTACCACTCGCGGGGTCGAGGATTTTTCCACCAGACCATTTTTGCCCATCCTTTTTGAAGCCCCAAAGTATTTCCATGCCTTTAACCTTTTTGTTTTTTCTTGAATCCGTACATTTTGAGCAAATAGGATCTTCCCCCTCCCAGGGTTGAAGGAATATTTTCGCCACCTTACCCTGGATGCTGTTGTGTATGTTTTCTATACGAATAAGGGAAAGTGAATCTCCAGTTCCTTCATGATAAGTTTGCCATAATCCGGCGACAGACTGAGTTTGTACCTCACCAATAAAAGCGATCAAAAAAACTATTAGAAAAAAAGGAATCTTAAAGGCACGGTTATTGTTTTTAGGAACAGGAATATTAGAAGACTCTTGTTTTTCAACTAATTGCACTTTTTTTTGATTGCGAGAAGTTACCTCTTTAAATCGTTTATGATAATTTTCATGTTCAGTTCCCAACCATTTATCCCACCAGGTAAAATACAAACCATAATTGCTGTTAAAATCTTTATGATGCAAGTCATGGTGAGTCGTAGTTGTATGCCAGCTAATCCATTTATTTTTAATAAACCATTTTGGTAAAAATTCAATACCAAGATGTCCCTGAACATTGCGGGTTATCATATAGATCAGAAAAATAAGTAATGCTATCCCATGCGCCGGGATCGTAAAAACAATTATTGGAAAAATGCCTGCCTCTACAACCGCTTCGATTGGATGAAATGAATACGCTGCCCAGGGAGAAGGATTGGTGGATTGATGATGAACAAGATGTATATGTCGAAAGATAAAGGGATGGTGCATTAATCGGTGTGTCCAGTAAAACCAGGTATCATGTAATAAAATCATTAAAATGATACTGATAAGAAACCATCCCCATCCAAACTCCTCTATTTCGTTGTATATAAGTGTGTACCCTATATTTTTTGCTGTTACAATTCCCCATCCCATGATGGCAAAAATGACCACAGTACACATCGAGTATCGAAACTCAAACCATATTTTCTTTGCTTTAAGTTCTTTTTTCTGAATGATTCGGTGATGCCATTGTCTTTTGAAAAATATCCAAAAGATTAAATAAGCAGTTCCCGCAGCTATGAAGTAGCGTAAAAAATCGCTTAGTAGGATATTAGAAAATAATTCAATTGATTTCATAATTTAATAATCGTTTTAAATCTTAAAAATTTAGGATTGAGTTTCACAGTAACCGAAAATGTATAGTCATCTTTACTTTTAATACTAAAGGGGTTTCTTCCAGGACAATGGCGTTCCAGAGTGGCATATTTAGTACTAATCGGATTGCTTCTTCGTCACAGCCAAAACCAATACCGTCCAATACTTTGACTGTATCTACTTCACCATTTTGAACAAGTGATATAAGTAACTTTACCTCCCCTTCAATACCATTTTCAATTGCCAGTTCAGGATACTTCAAATTAGATTGCATATAATCTTGTATCCATTTATTGACTTTAGGAGTTGAAAGCATGTCAGTGGATTCAAAGGGAATAATTGAATCACTACTTGCATGGTATTGACTTTGTCCATATGTAATAGGAAGGAAACATAACAGGCATACACCCAAGATTAACTTTTCCATATTCTGAAAATTGGTTTAAAAAATCTTGGATAAAGTTGAGGACTTGCAAGTTGCTAGTCTTCTTAAATATGAAAAATGCTGATGGATTTTAAAATCGAGGAGGATTTAAGACATTTTTGACCGTCTCCAATCTGTTGGAGTCATATTAGTTATTTGTTTGAAGGCTTTATTGAATGGAGCAAGAGAAGCATAGCCCATTTCGTAGGCGATTTCCAGAATGGTTAAATCCTTTTTTTCTGGGTTCGAAAGAAGTTTACAGGCTTCTTTAATTCGATAGGAATGAAGAAAATCATTAAAATTTCGGAAGCCCAGGTGTTGGTTGATTGCAAGCCGAAGTTTGTATTCTTTGACTTGCATGGTTTCAGCAAGCTTGCGGATCGTCAACCCTTCTTTACGCCAGTACTGCTGGTCATCCATTAATTCTGTAAGTTTTGTTAAAATGGCATTATCGACATCTGGTTTAGTTGCTACCTGAAGAGGCGGCAAATCTATAATCAGGAAATAACCTTGTTTCAATATTAAACGAGAACCAGCGAAGAAAAACGCTAATCCAGCAATAAATAGCTTTTGCAATAAATCTAAAAATACAGGTACATTTTTTCCATGAAATGCTATTTCCGAGAGAATAGTAAGAAAAATCAAACTTGCGGTGAGGAATATAAAGTGAGTGCGGAATTGGAAGCGGGCTGCAATCAAATCAGCTTCCCTGCCTTGAGCTGCGGAAATAATACCAAGTACCACAAAAAGTAATGGCAAAATATGCTGAGAGATGGATACTATCCGGTTTATGTTTTCCAACCTCCCATCTAAACTTTGATAGGAAATAACAAAGAAGGTTAACTGGATAAGAAGGAATCCAATCAAAACTAATCCCATCCATCGCCTTAATCGGAATCCATCATTAAAAAGAGATTGGCTAAAAAGCCAAAAAGAAAATGGAAGTGCAATTGCCGGAATCAGTAAAAAATAAAACGCTGGTTGCTGTTGAACTGGTTCCCAATCTACAATTAGGTAACCTAACACACAGATTGATAACAAAGAGGCAGGAATCTTCTGATGATTTGTCACTTCACTCCTGACTAATATAATCACAGTCAGAATAAGGCATCCAGCCGTCATAAAACGGAGTATATCAACAAATTGAATCAAAAGGTATTTGTTTTTACAGTCTGATAAAGGTAATTTTTTTTGAAGGTAAAACTATTATAAGAAAGATTTGTTTATCATATTCAATAACTCTATTGAATAATTGAATATTGATTAATACCTTTACTGAAAACAAATACAATGCTGATGGACAAAAGAGAATTTAAAGACATTGTTTACAACGAAATTTCAAGGATTTCCAAAGCGATGTCCAACCCCAATCGCTTGGAGATAATTGATTTTATCGCTAATGGTGAAAAGTGTGTTGAGGATATTGCCTTGCAAACTGGAATTAGCATTGCCAATGCTTCTCAACACTTGCAAACCTTGAAAAGAGAGCGTCTGGTGAAAACACAAAAAAAAGGAGTGTATGTGTGTTACTCATTAGCCTCGAATGAGGTGTATCTAGTTTGGAAAAGTTTACGAGACCTGACGCTGACCATTTCACCTTATATCCAGGATACCATCAATGAAATTCGAGAATATAATAAATTCGACGCTCCCATTACTTTAGATAAAATCAAAGAAAGAAATGATGTGTTTTTGTTAGATGTTCGCCCAAAAGATGAATATGATAAAGGGCATATTCTTAATGCTCTTTCCCTACCTATTGATGAATTGAATGACCGTCTGAACGAAATTCCGAAAGATAAATTAGTAATCGCTTATTGCAGGGGAATGTTCTGTTCGATTGCAGATGAGGCAGTAAAGATTTTACATACTGAAGGGTATAATGCAAAGAAGATAGAGGAAAGTGTTTTGGATTATCAACTTTCAGAAAATGATAAATAATTAATCAAAAAAAGTATTGATGTTTTTAAGCCAGGGAGTTGAAGACCTGGAAGCGGTTACTATTATTCACAATGCAGGTTTTGACGAAGCATATTCTGAGCATTTGCATAAAATTGCCCAGATCATTCATGACAAAGGTGGAATAATTGCCACAATGTGTGTTGGCGTTTTGCCAGTAGCTGATGCAGGTTTATTAGTAAACAAAAAGGCAACGACTTATCACTTAAGTAGGTTTCACGATAATGTCGGCAGGTTACAGGAAGGGAAGGCGATTTATACCGAACAGAAAGTAGAAATAGATAACTGTATTATTAGTTGTGCAGGACCTGCTTCTTCTATGGAGGTAGCATACTTGTTGCTCGAAAAATTAACAAGAAAATCAAATACAGATAAGATTAAAAAATTAATGATTTATTAGGTAACTATGAAAAAAAATACAACGCCACAATTTTGTGACATCAATGCTAAAAACTGTTGTTCTACTTCAAAAACGAACGATGGAATTGACCTTAAATCCCACTGGGACAATGTTTATGATAATGCTAAAGTTAACCAACTTGGCTGGTACGAAGAGTCTCCCGATCCCTCACTCCAACTCATCCAAGCTTGTGCATTGCATAAAAACGCAGCCCTGTTGAATGTTGGAGCAGGTGCAACCACTCTTGTGGATAAACTCAATGAATTAGGTTATCAAAATATCATTGCAAATGACATTAGTCCAATTGCATTGGAAAAATTAAAACTCCGGTTGGGAGTAGAAAAAGAAAAAGTTAATTGGGTAGTAGATGACTTAACCCGTCCTTCAGAATTACATACAATAGGGAAAGTTGACTTATGGCATGACCGAGCTGTGCTCCATTTTTTTAATGAAAAAGAAAACCAGGACACTTATTTTGATTTATTGAAAAAATTGGTGAAACCGGAGGGTTTTGTCATTCTTGCCACCTTCAATTTGAAGGGAGCTGCAACATGTAGTGGCTTACCTGTCCATCGCTATGATAAAAAAATGTTGACTGAAAAACTCGGTAACAGCTTTGAATTAGTTGAAGCTTTCGATTATACTTATTCCATGCCATCGGGGGATAAAAGGGAATATGTTTACACTCTTTTTAAAAGAAAATAAATGGAAAATATACAACTTGGTCTGAAAGAGAATTGGAAACAGTTTGTCCTTCTTATAATTATCAATGCTTTCGTCGGGGGGATGATCGGACTGGAAAGAACCATTTTACCGGAAATCGCTGAAGTTGATTTTGGAATGGCCGCCAAAACAGCCATTCTTTCTTTTATCATTGTCTTCGGAGTAGTAAAAGCGATTACCAATTATTACACGGGAGCTTTAGCCAATAAATTTGGGAGAAAAAACTTGCTGACGCTAGGATGGGTAATCGCCCTTCCTATCCCTTTTATCCTGATTTATGCTCAATCATGGAATTGGATAATATTTGCAAATGTGCTGCTGGGAATCAACCAGGGATTAACCTGGTCGAGTACTGTCGTAATGAAGATTGACCTGGTTGGAGAAAAGAACCGGGGCTTGGCAATGGGCTTGAACGAATCGGCAGGCTATCTTGCTGTTGGTGGTGTTGCTTTTCTGACCGGTTGGATTGCATCAGAGTACGGCATTAGACCTTATCCGTTTTATATGGGTATTGCGTTTGCATTCATCGGGTTGCTTTCAAGTTGGTTGTTTGTCAAAGATACCGTTCACCATGTCAATGCAGAGACGACAACTAGCAATCTTCCAAAATTGAAAAATGTTTTTTGGGAAACCACCTGGAAGCATAATAATTTGGGGTCAATTTCACAAGCAGGTTTGGTCAATAATTTAAATGATGGAATGGTCTGGGGCTTGTTCCCAATTTTGCTGGCGTCTAAAAATTTTGACTTAGAACAAATTGGAAAAATCGTTGCGCTCTATCCCATTGTTTGGGGATTGGGTCAATTGTTTACGGGGAAAATGGCAGACCACCTCAATAAAAAAAATATGCTTTTCTGGGGTATGTTGGTACAAGGTTTTGCTTTGTTGCTGTTGATTTATGCGACCAATTTTTTCCATTTTGCTATCCTCTCTGTGGTACTCGGTATCGGTACTGCCATTGTCTATCCTACTTTTTTAGCTGCTATTGCGGATTATTCACATCCCCAGCAAAGAGCTGAAAGCATAGGCGTATTCCGTTTGTGGCGAGACCTTGGGTATGCTGTCGGAGCATTATTAACCGGAATTCTTGCTGACTCATTGGGCATCAATTGGGCAGTAGGTTCTATCGGGTTTTTAACCATTCTTTCATCAATAATTATTTTAATAAGGATGCAATCCAACAAACCAATTACAATGGAAAATAATCAAAAAGAAAATGATTGTATTTCTAAAAAAAAAGTAGAGCTATTAATGGCATCAGGTGAAAAGATATTGATTCTCGATGTCAGAAGTAGCAAAGAATACAAAGAACAGCATATCGAGGGAGCGTTAAATATATCAGTTGACAAGCTTCAAGGTAAATTGGAAAATCTAAAGAAAACTGAACTCATTATTACCGCTTGCGGTAATGGTGGAGGACGGTCGACTAAGGCTGCACAACTATTAACTGAGAAGGGGTTTAACGTTAAGTGGCTGTGCGGTGGAACGTCCGGATGGAAATAAAAATAAATTCCTCGAGAGTATCCCAAATTCCTGACTAAAAATAATCACTTTTTAAACTTATATCATAAAAACCATATTGATACTCTGCGGGAGGCAACTTCTATTGTTCCCCCTTAGGTCATACTTAATCCCACTCCATCCGCTGCAACCTCACCGCATTCAAGATAGCCAACAAAGCCACTCCGACATCCGCAAAAACCGCTTCCCACATCGTAGCCAAACCACCTGCCCCTAAAATCAAAACAATGATTTTCACCCCAAAAGCAAGAGCGATATTTTGCCAGATAATGCGTTGGGTCGCTTTACCGATTTTTATACCTGTTACGATTTTAGAAGGTTCGTCTGTTTGAATAATAATATCTGCGGTTTCAATAGCTACATCGCTTCCCATTGCACCCATTGCAATACCTATATCACTTGCTGCTAATACAGGAGCATCGTTAATTCCATCGCCCACGAAGGCAATTATTTTTGTAGCATCTTGCTTAATGGTTTCAACTTCATTTAATTTATCTTCGGGCAAAAGTCCACCTTTGGCGTTTTTAATTCCCAACTCTTGGGCGACCTTTTGCGTGATAGAATCTTTATCCCCGGACAGCATGATAATCTCTCGAATACCTACATTTCGGATTTGTTGAATGCTTTGTTTGGCATCTTCTTTTAGTTCATCGGCAATGGTAACACAACCTGCAAATTGTCCATCAATACCTACCATGACAATGCTTTCTACAATGTCATCGGTTTCGGTCGGAACGCTGATATTGAATTGTTCCATCAGCTTTTTATTGCCGACTAATAGGTTTTTTCCTGCTACTTCTCCTTTCAGTCCTTTACCTGCAATTTCCTGAATATTGGTTGCTTCGGGCAAGTTCTGATTTTGGGAATATTCCAAAATTGCTTTAGCAATTGGGTGGGTAGATTTAGCTTCAATCGCCATCAACAGTTTCATAAATTCGCTTTCGTCAATGTTACTGATCAAGACAATATCCTTGATTTTAAAAACGCCTTTCGTCACCGTTCCCGTTTTGTCCATGACCAAGG
>CALLVY010000101.1 GCA_938015925.1 uncultured Saprospiraceae bacterium | reverse complement strand
CGCCATGCTCCAAGAGGACGCCCAAAACTTGATGCAGGCTTCCGGGTTGATGGGCAGTGGTCAGGCAGATGGAGACCTTTCCAGCGTCTGGATGCAGACTTGGGTTACCATTGTCTAAAACTAAAAATCGGGTGTAATTTTTTTTGTTGGTTTCGATACCTGGTGCCAGGATTTCCAAATCGTATTTGCTGGCGGCGAGATTACTCGCTATGGCTCCGATTCCTGTTTGTTCTTGTTCTTTAATTTTACGCGCACTCAGAGCCGTATCGGTGCTTTCGATTAATTTGATGTGTGGATATTGGCGAAAAAATTGTCGACACTGAGCAATCGCCATTGGGTGCGAATGCACTTCTTTTATATCCTGGATGCTTTGCCCCGGAGCGGCCATCAATTGATGGCGAATGCGCAGGTAGATTTCTCCGGTAATGTTTAATTTGGATTTGTCGAGCAAGTGGTAATTGTACATCAAACTTCCTGCGATACTATTTTCGATGGCCATCATTCCCCGATCACTATCACGGCCAACCTCTACACTTTTTACCAATTCCTCAAAAGTATCAATAGGAACAATATCCACTTCTTTGGGTTGGTGATAATTGCGTGCTGCAATTTCGTGGAACGCTCCTGGATAACCCTGGATGGCGATGCGAGCTGGTGCAGTTGATGAAGTCGTATTTTCCATTTTATTTTTTTATTAGTAATAGATCAAAAAAAAAGAGAGTCTTCAATGAAGACTCTCTTTTTTTGCGCCTTTATCAGGCAGGCAATAGAATAAGTCTTCTTACGGTGAATCGTAAAAAAAGAAGAAACAGAAATAATAATAATTGGGCGCGTTGAACATCTTACTAATTTGGTTAGGTCTAGAAATGCAAAAAGGAGCTTCAATGAAGCTCCTTTCTATATTTTTAATCTTCCGACAGATTCTTATAGCAGCTTCTTATTTATGGTGGTCCATAAAATAAAAGCTAAAATAAAAGAATTGATTATTGGATGATTTATTATTCATATACTTGGTCGGTCTTTATTTAAATGACCTATTACAAACGTAAGGGGATTTTATATTTAAAGCAAGTTTATTGATTCTTTTTTATAAGATTCTCTCAAACCTTGCATTTGTTTTAAAAAAGCTGGCCTTTTTTTTGAAATACCGTAAAATAGTCAAGCAACATATTTACAAAACCATTAATTTTATCGCTATTCAAAGCAATCCTGACAAAAGACAACTCAAGTTAAATGACTAAAGTATCTAATAGAAGCCAACAATTGAGCTTATCACCGATTCGAAAATTAGTCCCTTTTGCCGACGCCGCAGAAGCTAGAGGAACCAAAGTCTATTACTTAAATATCGGTCAACCGGATATAAAAACGCCACCAAAAGCCATTCAAAGATTAAAAGAAACGCCAATCGATATTCTAAAATACAGCCCTTCTTCTGGGATAAATTCCTATCGCAAAAAACTGCCAAAATACTTTAAACGCTATGGTATCCAAGTTGTGCCAGAGGATATTATGATTACCACTGGTGCTTCGGAAGCCATTTTTCTAAGCCTAATGGCCATCATGGATATTGGAGATGAACTGATCATTCCGGAACCTTTTTATGCCAATTATTCGGGATTCGCAGCGATGGCTGGCGTAAAAATCGTACCAGTAACGTCCAGCATTGAAAACAACTTTGCTCTTCCTCCTGTCCATTTCATCCAAGAGAAAATCACCCCAAAAACCAAAGCTATTTTACTTTGCAACCCCAACAATCCAACCGGTTATGTCTATCCCCGATCCGTTTTGGAAGAGCTATCCAGTATTGTCAAAGCCAAAGGAATTTACTTAATCATCGATGAAGTGTATCGGGAATTTGTATACAACGATACACCTTTTTGCTCTGGCTTGGAGCTACCTGGCATGAAACAAGAAATTGTAATCGTTGATTCTATTTCCAAGCGTTATAGTGCCTGCGGAGCAAGAGTGGGCAGTATCATCACCAGAAATCACGCTTTATTAAGAGCGATTTTAAAATATGCTCAATTCCGATTGAGTTCTCCTGGCTTGGGTCAGATTTTGGCAGAAGCCGCTATTGACTTGGCACCTACTTATTTGGAAGAAGTTACAACCGAATATGATCGACGACGCCAACATCTTTTTGCTCGCCTAAGTGCTATTCCAAAAGTGATCTGCTATTTGCCGGAAGGTGCTTTTTATCTTTTCGCTCAACTACCTATTGATAATGCAGATCGTTTTTGTCAGTGGTTGTTGGAATCTTTTTCCCATGAAGGTCAAACCGTGATGCTTGCCCCCGGCTCTGGATTCTATGCAAGTCCTGGATTGGGGGAAAAAGAAATTCGAATCGCTTATGTACTCAACACAAAGGATTTGGATGCGGCGATGGATTGCCTTGAAATTGCCCTGGCAAAATATCCTGGGCGGGATTGAATAACTGCAACGATCAATAACAATTTAATATTCAAATAATTGACCTCAAGAAACAGACACTTGGTCATTCAAAACCATTGCCCATGACTTCTTCAAAAGACCTTGTCTTGCAAAGTATGATTCGACTCTTAGACAAAAACCGAAACCTCCTTCTTGCGGCGAATGCACTGGACCTGCAAGCCTATCAAGGAGGAGAGCAAGCTATGTATGACCGACTCATCATCAATGATAAAAAAATCGAAAGCATGATTCTTTCAGTGGAAACGGTATTAGCAAAACCAGACCCCGTAGATGTGGAACGCTATCGTTTTCTTCACCCTAAAGGAATAGTGATCGAAAACCGAACCGCTCCTTTTGGTTCCATTCTCATTATCTACGAATCTCGACCAGATGTAACTATCGAAGCAGCCGTACTCGCTTTTAAAGCAGGAAGTAAAATTTTATTGAAAGGAGGAAAAGAAGCAAAACATTCTAATTTGGCTTTAGTGGATTTATGGCATCAGGCATTAACGGAGCATCAGTTTTCTAAAGACTATATTCAGTATCTCAATTTTGACCGAAGTCGTACCCAGGAATTTCTTAAAAATCCAGACCAAGCCATTGACCTGATCGTTCCGCGTGGAGGAGAACGATTGATTCGTTTTGTCAAAGAACAAGCCACGGCTCCCGTTTTGGTGAGTGGTCGTGGAAATAATTTCATTTACCTCCATGAAGCTTGTGATTGGGAAAAAGTATTGCCTGTACTCCTCAATGCAAAAACCGATAAAGTTAGCGCTTGTAATGCGCTGGATAAAATTTTAGTAGATACCAACTTACCTGCATTTTCTGAACGCCTTGAGCTTTTAATCCAAACCTTAAAAACCGCAGGAGTAGAGGTATGGATAGAACCCGCTCTCGAAGAAGCCACCAAAGCATTCCACTTACCAATAATACCATCCGACGAAATTTGGGCAGAAGAATTTTTATCGCTAAAAGTTTTGATTGGCCAAACCGAAAACCTAGAAGAAAGCATCGCAAAGATCAACCAATTTTCTGGAGGTCACTCTGCAGGTATTCTAACAGAAGATGCTGCTGTAGCGAAAAAATTCATGTTTCTCGTAGATGCTGCCGCTGTTTACCACAATACTTCTACTCGTTTTACCGATGGCGGAGAATTTGGATTAGGTGCTGAATTGGCCATCAGTACAGATAAGCTTCACCACCGAGGACCTTTGGGTTTGGAACATTTGGTGACGAATAAATGGTTTGTATTTGGCAATGGTCAAGTGAGGAATTAAGTAAGTGCTTTGATTATGAAAAAAAGAATCATCCTAAAAATTGGAAGCTCTACTCTGACACGTGGAACCAATCAGATTTCGCGAGGAAAGATAGAAGATATTGCGCGACAAATCATAGCCTTGAGAACAGACTATGACATTGTATTGGTTTCTTCAGGAGCCATTGCAACCGCTCGACAGTTTATGGAATTATCAGGAGAGACCATTGCGGTCAAACAAGCATTGGCTGCTATTGGACAACCTGTATTATTAAGGATCTACCAAGAAGTCTTTGGCGACTTTGGCCTGAAGGTCGCGCAATGTCTAATGCATTCTCAGGATTTTGACCGAGCACAATCCAGAGAAAATATTGGAAACACTATTGACATTTTATTGAAGAGTGGATACATTCCCATCATCAATGAAAATGATACGGTAGCGACAGAAGAAATCCAATTTGGAGATAATGATAAATTGGCGGCATTGACTGCTGCTTTGCTAAAAGTCGACTTACTTATACTAGCTTCTGATATTGATGGTTTGTATTCAGGAGACCCTAAAGCAAATAAAAAGGTAGAATTGATTGAACGAGTAGAAGATATAGCTGCAGTTATTCACTTGGCAGGAGAGAGTACTTCTAATCATGGAACAGGTGGAATGAATTCCAAACTAGCCGCTGCCAAAATTTGCCAGGCACACCAAATCGAAATGTGGATTGTCAATGGTAGTGTAGAGGGATTTGCAGTAAAAGCATTGCGCGGAGAAATGGCTTTTACGCAATTTGTGGGAACTAAATAAGCTTTGCTTTTTTTATAAAAATCCGCCATTCTATCTATCCTAAAATCTATTTCTATCAATGATAGCTGTTATCGAATTTCACCCAAAAAAGCAGCATTTCAAAAAAAAATAAAAAAAATCAAGGAATCAAAACAGCTTTGGTAATGTAATTGCGTTAGGTTAATACTGCTCTACTTTTTGTAGCTGCGATTCTTTTTTAAATATTAAAGCTAAAACAACATTTTAAAACCACTAATGACACTAAATCCTAAAACAAACAATACTCAATTTGGACTGGTTCTCTCCGGAGGGGGGACCAGAGGAATGGCGCATATTGGCGCCATCAAAGCAATGGAAGAATATGGTATTCGGCCCAGCCATATCGCAGGTACGAGTTCTGGCGCAGTGGTTGGAGCATTTTATGCTGCTGGCTATTCTAGTGAAGAGATGTTGGACTTTTTTAAAAAAACACCATTCTTTAGTTTTAGCAATTATACTTTTTGGAAACCTGGATTTCTGGATTCGGATAAGTTCTATAAGGTTTTTAAAGAATACTTTCCAGAAGATAACTTTGAAGCTTTAAGCAAAAAACTGTTTATTCCCACTACAGATATTATTCATGGAAAATCCAGAGTTTTTAGTTCTGGCGAATTGATCAAACCAATGATCGCTTCGGCAGCAGTACCTGGGGTATTGTCGCCTTTGGAAATTGATGGCGTACTTTACTCCGACGGTGGCGTGCTCAACAATTTCCCCATCGAACCCTTGCAAGCGCATTGCGACAAAATCATTGGCATCTACCTCAGCCCGATTCAAAAAATCAGTGCCTCCGATATCCGATCTTCTTACCGAGTCATGGAACGGGCCTATCACTTAGCGACCGCCAGAGATTCCATTCAAAAATTTCCTTTATTTGACAAAGTCATTTGCCCGGAAGAATTGTATCCCTATGGGACTTTTGATATGTACAGCCTGGATACTATTTTTCAGATTGGCTATGAAACGGCGAAGCGGGAGTTGAAGGAATTGGTCTTGAGCTAAATACTTGCAGGGAAAGAATTGGAAAACGGGGTGGCCGCTTGGGAGCGGCGACCCCGTTTTTTTTTATTAGTGAGCAGAAGCGGTATAAGTTTTTCCTTCGAGGTGGGTTTTGCCCGTTAAAAAAACATCGACCGCTCGCGCCGCTTCGCGGCCCTCAGAGATCGCCCAAACCACCAAAGATTGTCCTCTCCGCATATCCCCTGCCACAAATACCTTTTCGACATTGGTCTGATAATTTTCATCCACTACATTGCCTCGATCATTGATCGCCACTCCCAAATTTTCCAACAAACCTGCAAATTGTGGATATAAAAACCCAACAGCAAGCAAAGCCAGTTCACAAGGAATTTCCCGCTCCGATCCTGGAATTTCTTTTAAGGCTGATCGTCCACCAGCTTGTGGAACTTCCCACTCTACGTCTACTACCTGGATGGCTCGCAAGCGATTATTTTTATCTCCTAAAAAAGCTTTGGTCATCATCGCCCATTTTCTTTCGCAACCTTCTTCGTGAGAAGACGAAGTCTGTAATTGCATCGGCCAAAGCGGCCAGGGCGTACTTTCCGAACGACTGACAGGCGGCTTCGCTAAAAGCTCTATTTGCTCCACCGATTTGGCGCCTTGTCGATTAGAGGTACCCACGCAATCAGACCCCGTATCTCCTCCGCCAATCACGACCACATTTTTCCGGGTCGCCACCAAGGCATCCTCCACACTGATCAGATCGCCTGCGACTCTTTTATTACTTTGCTCCAGAAAATCCATCGCAAAATGAATCCCTTCTAAGTCACGACCTTCGATTTTTAAATCTCGTGGAACCGTAGAACCACCACATAGTACAATCGCATCAAACTTCGCTGTCAATTCTTCTGCTGAAACATCTACGCCAATATTGGTTTTGGTTTTAAACCGAATGCCTTCTGCTTCCATCATAACTAAGCGGCGTTCGAGCACCCATTTTTCTAATTTAAAATCTGGAATACCATAACGCAATAAACCACCAATGCGATCGCTTCGCTCAAAGACCGTAACCAAATGTCCTGCCTTGTTGAGCTGGCTGGCTACAGCCAAACCCGCTGGACCGCTCCCGACAACTGCTACCGTTTTTCCACTTCGCATAGTTGGAGCTTTGGGCCGAATCAGGCCTTTTTCGAAAGCTAGTTCTGCGATGGATTTTTCGATATGCTCGATAGCTACTGGTGGTTGATTGATTCCTAAGACACAAGCCGATTCGCAGGGAGCTGGACAAATCCGTCCTGTGAATTCTGGAAAATTATTAGTATCGCTGAGAATAGAATAAGCCAGTTCCCAATCTCCTTGGTAAACCGCATCATTGAACTCG
>CALLVY010000100.1 GCA_938015925.1 uncultured Saprospiraceae bacterium | reverse complement strand
GAACATTTACTCGACAAAATTGTCAGTTGCTAAATAAAATATTTAAAATAAAAATCATTTTTTTTATGAAAAGTTTAAATCTAATTATTGTACTTACTTTATTGCTAATTTGTTTTAGTTGTAAAAAAGACGATGGTTCATCTGAAGATAATACCCCACCATTTCTGCCATTAACCGACCCAGATAATACAGGAAATTGGACTTTTAAGGAGAATATTAGTGATGAATTTGATCAAGGAGCACTTGATGAGGACAAGTGGCATATTCAAGGAAAGGGGGGAGTATACACTTCTAATTTTGTAGGTCGTCCTCCTTCACAGTTTTCTACTAACAATGCAATTGTAGAAGATGGTAAGTTGAAGATATTGACTAGATGGGAACCTGATTACCCTTTTTCACCAACTCAACATCCTAGTACCGGTGAGACGTTTGAAAATATTACAACTGCTGCTGTCATAGGTAAGAATTATTTCAGATATGGTTATATGGAGGTCAAGGTAAAATCTGCAGATGCTCCCATCACTTCTTCATTTTGGACGACCAACAAACAAGGAGCCGCATCCCCTTCAGAGTTAGATATGTTCGAAATGTTTGGTGGACATAAAACGAGTGAGTCATGGAGAAAACGATTGAAGTTGAATATGATAAGTTGGGATCCTAGTAATCCATACTATCTACCAGATGGTAATGGTCCTGCCTATACGGATAATATTCAAGTAGACCATAATACTGCCGATGACTTCCATGTTTACGGTTTTGAGTGGACGAAGGATTACTTGAAAATTTACGTTGACGGAGTACTACATCCCGATGGCAATATCACCAAAGAATTGGTTACGGACGACGGCACAGATCCAGATCGTTGGGTTACCGATAACTCCTATAAAATTTGGTTTGATTCTGAAACATTTCCTTGGCTTGGAATACCTGAAGAACAAGACCTGCCTGCTGATTATGAAATTGAGTACCTAAGAGTTTGGCAAAAATAATTTATTAAAATGAATGTTTAAAGATACCATATTAGCTAAGAGGCTTTTATCTTATTTTAAGGTGAAGCCTCTCTTTTTTTTATTGTAGAAAAAATTGCAAGGATAAAATAATGGAATAGATAGGTAAAATTCACTTAATAAATCCATTAAATTATTGCTTGTTTTAAAAACTCAAATGTTTGGTTTCGAAACGAATTTTAAAAGAATAATTTTATGAAAAATTTAATAGGCGTCCTTTTCATTCTTGCATTTACATTTGGTTGTAGTAGTGTGGATAAAACAAAATCCAAAGTGAAGAAAAAACCAAATGTTCTCTTTATTGCGATTGATGATCTACGTCCCGAACTTGGTGCTTATGGTTCGCCGATTGCTATAACTCCAAATATTGACAAACTAGCAAGTCAAGGATTGTTATTTAATAGAGCCTATTGCCAACAAGCAATATGCAGTCCTTCTAGAGCAAGTTTGATGACTGGTGCTCGTCCTGAGTCCATCAACATTATAGAAAATTTCACCTATTTCCGAGACGAAAATCCTGACATTATTACCCTTCCTCAACACTTCCGAGCCAATGGATATGAAACAGTTCATGCAGGGAAAATTTTTCATAAACCTGCCTTTGCAGACCTAGAAAAATCATGGAGCAGAGAACCCGCTGAGGATAAAGTGAAATTTAAAAAACCTAAATTTCCAGGAGGATATGTTCTACCAGAAAATGTCGCGCTTTTCAAAAAGAACAGGGCAGAGATGTTGGAAAAATATGGCGATGTTTCTCGATATGGTTTAGGAAAAGGCCCTGCTTATGAAATGGCTGATGTCTCTGACCAATCTTATGAAGATGGTTATAATGTGGAATTGGCCATTGCTACTTTGCATGATATGGTTGGAAAAAATGACAAACCTTTTTTTCTAGGAATGGGTTTTAAACTTCCTCACTTAAATTGGAACGCTCCTAAAAAATATTGGGATATGTACGACCGAGAGAAAATCCCAATGGCATCACAAACTAATGCTCCCAAAGATGGTGCAGCAATGGGACTTCATCCTTCTTTTGAATTAAGAGCCAGACAAGGCATTCCTAAAATAGGACCAATCGAAGGTGAATTAGCTAGAACTTTAAAACATGGTTATTTGGCAAGTGTAACTTATGTAGATGCATTGTTAGGAAAAATGATTGCTGCATTGGAAGAAGCCGGAGTTCGAGAGAATACGATCATTATGCTTTGGAGTGATCATGGTTGGCACATCGGCGATATGGGAATTTGGGGAAAAGCAACGAATTATGAAATTGCTACTCGTGTTCCTTTGTTGATTTGGACGCCAGATATGCCTGCAAAAAATAGAGGTAAATCAACCAACGCACTTGTTGAATTGATCGATATGTATCCGACGCTTTGCGAATTGGCAGGATTAGATTTGCCAAGCCATTTAGAAGGTCAAAGTTTTACTCCATTATTAGAAAATCCTGAAAAGCAATGGAAGAAAGCAGCCTTTACTGTTTACCCAAATCCAGCACTTAGAGAATGGGCGGCCAATCCTCTTTCACCAGAAATGAGAGAAACATATTTTGGTCCACTTATCGAAGAAGTTGAAGCTAAAATTATTAAGCAGCAAGGAGAAAAATGGGATAGAGATTTATTTGAAAATAACCTGATGGGATATGCGATGCGCACAGATAAGTACCGACTAATAGTTTGGAAAGATAGAACTAATGCTAAGGCAATTCCTATTGATATAGAATTATATGACCATCAAACCGATCCAACCGAAACCATCAATATTGCAGATAGTCAACCTGAATTGTTGGCAAAATTGATGACTCAATTTAACCAAGGTTGGAAAGGTAGTTTGGCAAATTAATTTTTTTAAAAAGAAGAAAACATGAAACACATTTTCATATTCAGTTTAATAATTATTTTATTCAGCTGCTCTGATACGAAAAATAATACGGATAAAAACGTTGATAAGATATCTACAACTCGTCCAAATATAGTTCTCATTTTATGCGATGATTTAGGATATTCAGATGTTGGTTTTAATGGATCAAAAGATATTACGACTCCTCATTTAGATGCTTTAGCTGCTAATGGAATGGTCTGTTCTTCTGCCTATGTTCCACATCCTTTTTGCGGCCCAAGTCGTGCTGGAATAATGACGGGACGTTATCCACATAAGTTTGGTTCGCAATTTAATCTAATGATGAATAGTGGAGAATTGATAAATACAGGTATTCCATTGGAAGAAACTTTTATCAGTAAAGTTCTTCAAGATGCAGGATACCAAACTGGAGTTGTAGGGAAATGGCATCTAGGAGCGGTACCTGATTTTCATCCCCACAAACGAGGCTTTGACGACTTTTATGGTTTTCTCGGAGGAGGACATAAATATTTTCCTCATGAATATCAGCAAATATTTGAAAAACAAACTAAAGCAGGTCGTAAACTTATTAGCGATTATCTCAAGCCACTTGAACACAATAACAAAGAAGTCAAAGAGACGGAATATATAACCGATGCCCTTTCAAGAGAAGCTGTTCGTTTTGTAAATGATGCTGCTCAAAAAAAGGACGAACCATTTTTTCTATACCTTGCCTACAATGCACCACATAGTCCTTTGGAAGCAAAA
>CALLVY010000099.1 GCA_938015925.1 uncultured Saprospiraceae bacterium | reverse complement strand
TATGCCAAGAATGTAGCCGGAAAAATCGCCAAACTTACGGGGATCCCTTTTATCACCGCCAAAAATAAATTTGAAGCATTGGCGGCACATGATGCTATCGTAGAAGCGCATGGCGCACTCAAGACCGTTGCCGTTTCTTTGATGAAAATCGGGAATGATATTCGCATGTTGGCTTCCGGGCCTCGTTCTGGAATTGGAGAATTCACCATTCCTGCCAACGAACCCGGTTCGTCGATCATGCCTGGAAAAGTAAATCCTACCCAATCGGAAGCACTCACCATGGCCATGGCTCAGGTGATTGGTAATGACGTAGCGATCAATGTCGGCGGAATGACTGGACAGTTTGAACTCAATGTATTCAAACCGATGATGATCTATAATTTTTTGATGTCTGCCCGTTTGATTGGGGATGCTTGTAGCAGTTTTGATAAAAACTGTGCGCAAGGATTGGAGCCGAATCACGAGCGTATCCACCAAAACTTGTTTAACTCGCTGATGTTGGTCACCGCCTTGAATACGCATATTGGCTATGACAAAGCGGCCACAATTGCGAAGACGGCGCATAAGAAAGGAACGACTTTGAAAGAGGCGGCGATTGAATTGGGTTATTTGACGGAGAAGGAATTTGATGCTTGGGTTCGCCCGGAGAAGATGATCTAGATTTTTTTGCTTCTTGTTCGTACTAAAAAAAAGGGAGTCCTGTTGATGATTCAAGGGACTCCCTTTTACATAACTATCTAAAAATAGAGAGCTGATGCTAGAGAGCAAATAATCTCTAAACCATCAATACCTTTTCTTAAATCTTGAGAGCAAAATCCAATTCTCCAAATTGGACACAAACGATTCCCTTAACCAGATGATAAGCCATTACGGTCACATCAATATTCGATCCGCACACTGCCGAAAAGCTTAAACTCGAACCTAAGGAGGTAATATCTCCTGATGTTACCACTTGTCCATTCACTCTAACCACCGCAATGGCTCTATGACTAGGACATAGGTTGGTACTGATCGTATTGACACACATGGGAACTACCTTTGCATCGCAAATATTCAAATCGTAATTAATGTTTCCCTGCACACCACAGTTGCCTACACATGATTGTGCCACGATCGTTCCATAAGTACAACTAGTAGTGGATTGAGCAGATAAAAGGGTACTGCTAAAAAATAAAACAGCGAACAAGAGCACTAGGGGTTTAAAATTCTTCATGATTTTAATTATTGAGGGTTAAAAAATAATAGAACAAAAGACTGGCTTTTCCTTTTGTAGAATAAGCTCAAGATGGGAAGTATTGATTTTTTAAAAAAGAACAATTATGCTGGAAATTTCCAGCAGACCGGGCATCATTAGGTATAAAAAAAAGAGAAGTCTAGGAAAAAGGAGAAGGGGAAATAGCAATCAGGGGCGGACTCAAACGAGCCATCCCCTGAAGGTTTCATCTACCATAAATTACGAGTTATAATAAGTATTTAGTGTTTAAGCAATTTTTGCTGTAGGCTTTGATTGCCAGTCTGAATCTGGAGGATATAATAGCCACTTTGCAAATCTTCGACCGGAAACCAAAAGGATTGTTGCCCTGTGGTACTCGTTGTTTCCAGCTGGCGAAGCAGTCGTCCATGTAGGTCGAAAAGCAGGATTTGGATTTGTTCTTTTTTGGTGGCTTGCCATTGGATATGAATGCTTTCTTCAAAAGGATTGGGACTCACTTGCCATTGACTGATCGTGGCCGATGAAGTCCTTTCCGAATCACTTCTCCAGTCTGCTTCTGGAGAAGCAGTAATCGCCGGAGGAGGCAATAAAAATATATCCTTATCCGCAATGATGATCACAGGATTGCTTTGGCCACCAGCATCGCGGCAATCTTTGATAAAAGAAAAAATGTAAAAGCCAGGTGTCAGCGGCTTAAAGAGCAAATAATTATCGGTCGTAATTCTTTGCTGACGCTGATAGTTTCCCAGGTGAAAATTATTGACGATGTAGCGATTATTGCTTGTACTGGAAAAAATTTCGGAATCCCAACCGAAAGTAATGCTCTTTCCAAAATCGGCATCTATGACCGTGGGGACAAAATGTTCGCAGCGGTCTTCTTCTAAAGTACCCTCTACACTGGTAACGGGCAGTTGATCGTATAAAAAATCTAAAACAGCTGTTTCAAATTCTTTTCCTCCATTACCATATTTTGTAGTAATACTCGCAGCGACCTTCTTTATATTTTCATTCGTCAGTACGATATGCTCCGTCGCAAACAGGGATTGGCTAGTCAGACTACAAAGAAAAAACAGGACAATGTTAACAATTAGTTTTTTTAATTTTTTCATGGTAGAATTATTGTTATTTTTAGAATTAAAGTCTTTAAAATCTTTGCTTATTGATAAAGTAAAACATGCGAAGAGGCAGATAAGATTATAGAAAGGTATTCATCTTTTCGATTAATAAAAAGAACGTTTTTTTAATTTTTTTCCGGAGGGGAAATGACTAAAGTCGTTTTAATTCTATCAGGGACTTCTAAAAAGTCTACTTTATCCCCGCTGCCCCTTTAAAACAACTCCTAAGAAAGGATATGGAAAACAGCAAACTTTTAGAAACATTGAGTGCTTTTACTGCGGAAGAATTGCAGGACTTGAAATTATTTCTCCATTCCCCCTATTTTCAAAAGGGAGGTATTTCTGAAGATGAGATCAAACTCTTTGCTTATTTGCAGAAGCAACATCCTCGTTTTGATAAAAAAGCAATCGATAAGCAAAAAGTCTTTGCGGTGCTTTATCCCGACACGAAGTTGATTAAAGGAAAGTTGGAGAAAAAAATGAGTGCCTTATTCCATCATATCCAGCGATACATCATCCAAAGAACCTGGGAAGGTAGAGAACAACCAGTCCGAAAATTATTATTGCTTTCCCATTTTTATCAAGAGCGAAAAACGCCGCGCCTATACCGTCTGATTATTGAAAAAATCCGAAAAGCGCTTCAAGCCAATCCACAAAAAGATAAAATTCATTACCTAAATGAATTTATCGTACAAAGTGAAATTTCAGAACACCAAAGCCTTAATACGACGCGAAAAGAAGACCTCAATTTGCCTACGACTCTGAGGAGTCTAGATATTTTTTACCTGGCCAAAAAACTCGAATATTCCTGTGGCTTATTATCGACCAACAAATCTCATCGCCTCAAAGAAATCCAAGGAGATTTAAGTTGGCTGGGCAATATTGATACCGCATGGCCCCAGCAAGACTATCTCGAAATTCCTCTGATCAAAACTTATTTTAAAGCCTTTTCTTTTTTACAAAACCGAGACGACACACAAGCACACCAGGACCTCCTACTCTTACTAAAAGAACACAAAGCCGCATTATCAAAAGACGATCTCAAAGCTTTGCGAACCCTTTGTCGAAATTTCAGTATTTATCAACACAATCAAGGAAACAAAGAATACCTCAAAAGAACCGTACTTTTGTATCAGGAAGATTTAAAAGACGGACTTCTCTACCACCAAAACGGTCTACTCCCCAGTACCATCCGCAACATGGTTTCTCTTGGGCTCAAGCAAAAACAATACGATTGGGTTTACCAATTGCTAGAAGATCACAAAGACCGAATCGTGGGCACTCAATACCCCAAAGAAGTGTATCAATTCAATCTTGCCCATTATTTTTTCGAACTCCAAGACTATGAGCAGACGCTCAATCATCTGGCCGATCATTATGAAGACCTCTATTACCAAATCGCCGCAAGACGACTGGAAATCAAAGTCCACTTTGAAGAAGACAGCCCATTGCTCGAATCCAAAATGGATGCTTTTAAAGTTTTTATTTATCGGCTGGCAAAAGAAAAATTACCAGAACTCCCCAGACGCGGGAATAAGAATTTTTTCAATGCCTTGCGACAAATCATCAATCCTGCTACCGAAGTAAATTTGCAACGTGCTGAACGTCTAATCATCAAAATTCAACAACAGCAAATCATTGTAGAAAAAGAATGGCTACTGGAGAAGATAGAGGGATTAAAAAATAGGAAAGGGTGATTTACTCCTTAACAAACAACTTCTGTTTTGTAGCTAAAAAAGTAAGAAGATCCAAAAAGTAGAAGTATTTTTCATTAGCTTGATATTTGTTTCCAATTTATCTAAAAGATGACAGTCTTCATCTAGAAATTTGAGAAATCTCAAAAAAAAAGTTCTACTATACTTCTTCAACCTAATTGATCAATGACTAATCAAACCGCTTATGAAAAAACGATGTGGTGCTTGTGACTCCCAAAAAATAATAGAAAACCTAGCGATTACAGATCGCATTGATGCCCTTAATTCTTTTGAATTATCGATTCCAATTCAGCGAAAACCCGATGCCCTCTTTTTTAAAGACAAGCGGAACCATCCATTAAGAGCTTCGGTTTGTGGGAATTGTGGAAAAGTGGAATTAAGCATTGAGAATCCAGCGCGATTTTATGAGGATTTTCTGGAGAGTAAGAATCGATAAAAATGAGGCTCAAAGGTTAGTGTCCAACAAAAAAGCGCACCACCTAAATACAGGCGATACGCTTTATTCTAGTTTTCAGCTTTACGATTTAGTTTTATAGACTTTTCTTTTTCATTCTAAACGCTGTCTTTATTTCCTGTTTTAATCAATCACTAATTTTCCGGTTACGATAGGAATTCCACGATCTTGTATGCGGAAAAAGTAAATGCCCGGGCTAAGATTTCCTCGATACAATTCATAGTTATTACCGTTAATGGTCTCTCTTTTTACCTGGCGACCAAGGGCATCATAAACATTAAGTTGTAGTGCATTTTTGAAAGTATAATTTTCAAACTTAAATACGGTCCTGTCATTAAATGGATTTGGAACAATCGTCAAACTATTGTCTACGGGCACTGGACCTACAACTCCTACCTGAAAAGGAGGAAATACTTCTCCAATTGTATGCATGGTGGTATTGGTAATCACAGGATCATTAAAATCAAAATAAATTCCTGCGGAGTTTTCAATCACACTTCCCAAAGGCAAATCTCTTTCTTGTTGGATTTTAAATTTCACAAAACCTTGAGACCCCAATTCGTTGGTGGTACTGTCTGGTAGCAAAATATTCGGGAAGGTAAATTTTATAATTCCATCACCATACAATTCAAATTCATAGGGATGAGAAGAGGCGCCAGGGCGAATCGTTGGGATGTCCAATAAATTTGTCAGGGTATCCAAAATCACCACATTAAAAGCCGTATCTGTTCCTACATTTTGAAAACGCAAGCGGTATTCGAGGGCTTGGTTTTGTTCGATGAAATGTTGATCGCCGACGCCGAGCGGGAGACCTTGTTTGTCGTTGGGATCATAGGAACTAGTATTAACGATACAATCAATATCAATGAAGGGGTTGGCATCATTTTGTGCAAAGAGATTGATATTTCCCAGCGTAACAGGATCATTATCATTAGCACAACCCTCTATAGCGATGCTCGGGATATTCATTCCAGGGTGATTGGGCTCCTGACTTGCTCTTAAATAAAAACTGGCGCCTTGGGCATCAATAGGGTCAAGGGTCCGCAAAGCACCGGATTCCAGTGTATTAATAGTGTCTTGCATCAAAATCACATTGTCTTCTACCACAAAATACTGGATAGGCTGGGTAGTTCCAGAGGTCCCGACATTTTGAATATTAAAACTAACTTCTCCATCCGTACAAGCTACATCTACTTCGACACTAGCCCCCGACCAACCTGGTGTTGGCAAGCATAGCGAATCGGGAAAAATATGGGCTTCAGAACAATGGGTCAGCCCAATTTCCGCATCACAATCCAAAAAGACCCAAACGGAAAAACTCCCCATTTCGTAAACATCCACCGTTCCCAAATCAAAAGTGTAAACACCATCCAATTCCGTATAGGCAATGGAAGCAGAATCTACGGTGAGCAATGAATCTAAAGTGATTTCGACGTAAGCATTTTCTGCGGCTATGGTTCCCAGGTTTTGATAGCGGACGCTATACGAAGAAGGAAAACAAGGGCGTAAAGCCCAAGTGCCCATCGAGACTTCCAGGTAGGGACACTCGATCGTAGTTTCTATCGGTACATCAATGGTAATCGTATCCCAGGTATTGGTAGGAAAAGAAACAGGATATTCTGCTACACAAGATTCCAGGTAAGGAGATGGACTAAATGCTTTCAAGGTAAAATCCCCATCTTGAGTAGGCATAAAATAGGCACCGCTTGAATCACTTCTAGCATAAAATGCGGCTTGCTCATTTTTCAATTGCAGGACTACATTTTCAAGTCCTGTTTCCCCAGAATCAAAGTCACAATTTTCGATTTCATCGTGATACACCGTTCCTAATAGTTGATTGGAAAGGCTCAAGCCATTGTTATCTGTTTTGATTAAATAAAAATCAGACTCGACACCAGCCAAAGGGCTGTCTAAAGAACCTGTTAGATATGCGCCTCCGTCAGCATCAGATAATAGAACTTTCCCTGCGAAAAAATCTCCTTCTTTCAGATAATCTTGATTCCAAAGCAATTCCCCTTGAGGAGTCATTTTACTCAGACGGACGTTAAACCCTGTATTGTTGTTAAAAGTATTTCCCGCTAAATAATAATTGCCATCCAAAGTTGGACAGATGGATGTAACACCTTGGAGCTCGGATAAATCATTACGCCAAATAAGCGTTCCAAATGAATTGAGCCTTTTCACATAAGATATATTATTACCACTTGAAGAATCGTCTCCCGAGACGATATAATCTCCATTACTGGTTTCTACAAGGTGATATCCGTAGTCTCTTTCTAATTCTTTTCGCCACTCTTCCTCTCCTTGAGCATTTACTTTTATCATTAAACCTAGACTAACTTCATCAATAAGCACAGAATCAAAATGGCTTTTAAAACCAAACAAAATAGCTCCGCCGTCACTGACCGAAAAAGCGCTTCTTACATCAAAACGACCAACAGTCATCGTCCTAATGGTGTCTAGTTGCTGAGTAGAAATTAGCTGACCATTTACATCTACGGTATGAAGTAGGAGTTCGTGAAATTCTTCTAAGGGCTTAGCCACATTAGGATTGGAATTTTTTCTTCCAAAAACAAAATAATCACCATTGGCTAACTCACAAATTGGATTCGAGGCATATTCCCCATAGGAAAAATCAAGGGTCCATTCCTCCTTAGCAAGGCTGTCTAATTTTTGGATATAACTCGGTGTCGATTGGGTGAAACTTAAACCAGAAATCAGCATTCCCCCATCTTGAGTCATGATGACATGATTCAAGTATTTACCATGGGAACTATCTTGCACCGTCCAAAGGGTATCTCCACTAAGGTCTGTTTTGATGAAATTGAAAAATTCAGGGTCCGTTCCTATTTCATCGGTAATACCAGAAAGGAGCAATTGACCATCCGCCATGTAATCTAAGGAGGCAGACAATTGTCTGCCTGGAATTTCATATTGCCGTTCCCAGCCCTGCGCCCAAGAAAAGGTCGTTCCAAAAACCAATATTAAAAAAGTAATCGTATAAGTTTTCATAGTTCTATTCCTGTTTAATCCAAGCATAATTTGTTGTTTTTCGATATGTGGAACCTGTCGTTCTAATGGGAGTAATTACTGCTTTAATCAATTGATAGCACTAAGATTCGGAATATTTGGGGATTACACAATGACATTTTATTCCGTTTTCCAATTAAAAAAAATCACAAACTACTGATAATCAATTAAATATTCTATTTTTACCGACACAACAGCTAGTTTTCAAATGAATAATTCTACCCTAATTCAATACTTCCGGAGGCTAAACGCCAAAGATTTGCGAGAAATGGACAAATTTGTCCGTTCTCCTTTCTTTAATAGCAAAGCAGAAATCATCTTGCTTTTTGAGCACCTTCGAACACTTGTGCAAAAACCCACCGCTGCTTTACAAAAGGAAAAAGTTTACGCCCACCTTTTTCCCCAAAAAGCCTATGATGAAAAACAATTGGGCTATCTCCTATCTGAATTGGTACAATTGATCAAAAGGTATTTGGCCATCTCCGTAGCGGAACAAGAACAAAATCAGCAACAAGTCCATCTCTGCCGCGCCCTGCGCCAACGCCGCATGGACAAACAATTCCAACAGGAATTGGAACTGGCCCATAAAAAACTCAACAAGCAATCGCTCCGCAATTCCGAATACCATTACCATCACTATTTACTACAGCAAGAAAAGGTCGCTTATAATTTTGTCACCCTCGACCAACGCCGCAGCGGAGCAGAACTCCTCGAAAAGGTAAATACTTCGCTCACTACTTTTTACATCATCGAACTCCTGCGACATGGCTGTGATATTCTAGCCCTACAATCTTTAAAAGCCCATGATTCCAATTTGGATTTGCTGGAGGAAGTCCTCCGCTATATTCAGCAAAAGGAACAGATGACTCAATTGCCGGCCATCAGTATCTACTACCATAGCTATCAGGCGATGAAGACTTTTGAAAAAGAGCAGACTAGCGACTCCATCGATCATTTTAAGATTCTAAAATCGGAGATTCAACAACATTGGCAGTC
>CALLVY010000098.1 GCA_938015925.1 uncultured Saprospiraceae bacterium | reverse complement strand
ACTAATCGCAATTTTATTTTTCATAAAAAAAAACAAGGAATCATCAAGCACCGCCTGTGGATTGGCGAGCGATACTTCTATTTGATTATTGACCAATGGAAAATAACTGTTTAGTAAATCGAATTGCGTAGGCGTAAAATTGGAAACGCCGAAGTGGGCAACTTTTCCTTGTGCTTGTAAAGTCGTAAATGTTTCGGCGACGACTTCCGGTTCCATCAGATAATCCGGGCGATGTAAGAGCAATAATTTTATTTGCTCGATGCCTAATGCTTTTAAGGAAGCCTCTACGGAATCGGTGATGTGTTTTTTGGAAAAATCATAGTGTTTGAGTGGGATGTCTTTTTTGATATCGCTGGGGAATTGAATGCCACATTTGGTGGTGATGTTGATTTTATCTTTTAGGTCTTTTCGATTTTTAAGGGCGGTGCCGAACTCGGCTTCGGTGGTGTGGGCGCCGTAGATGTCGGCGTGGTCGAAGTCGGTGAGGTTTAGGGCGAGGCATTCTTCGATGAATTGTTCGTATTGGGTTGGGGAGAAGTTGGCGCCCCAGGCTCCTAGGCGCATGGTGCCGATGAGGAGGGGGGAGAAGTTTATTTTGGCTTGGGGCATGGTTTGATTTTTATGAACCTTTTAATGTTGGTTTTTAGTTTGATATTTGGGGAAGGAAGGGGAAGTGTTTTATGACTCCGGCAAATATAGGATATTATTTTGTTTGGGGAATGTTTTTTTTAGGGAAGAGGGCTAGAGGCGGGGACGGCTTTTTTAGGGCAGTGTGTTACCGGAGGTAATAGGTAGCAGTTTTGGGATAGGAGCATAAGTTGGTTCTAACAGCGCGGTTTTTTTATTTCCCTTTAATTTTTTCATAATAATTTTTTTTCACGTATTTACCTTTCTTTATTTCAGGATCGTAAATTCTTCCTTTTTTTATTGTCCACTTTCGATTTGTAAAATATCTGTAGTAATTTTTTTCTAATTTAAGTTCTAAAATAAAAGAGTTTGAGGTTAATTGATCTATTTGTATTTCTACTGGTCTAAAGCCAATATGCCTAAATTGTAAGGTGTTCGAATTCTCGTCGAAAGGCAAAATACAATTACCATTAGCATCTGTACTTTTTCCTTTTAGGAATGTTGTATCTTTCATTAACATGCAAGAGGCCGTATTCAGTTCATACTTTTCTCTCTCCTCAATTATCTTTATTTCAAATTGGTTGTTTTGTGTTTTATCTCTTTCTCTAATTTTAAAATCTTCTTCTTCGACGGGTTGTTTGTCGCTAATTAAGATCAACTTATTTTCGCTTAATTCCCAATTTCCATTTGTTGTTCCCCAGATTAATCCTGTCTGCCAATGGTAGGTAAAAGTATTGTCTTTCTTTAAAGTGATATTTGACGCAATGCCATAAGTTCCATGCCATTGGTATTTGCCAATTATTTCATCTTTGTGAATTTGTTGTACTGATTTACAGCCTGAAATCAGGATTATTAGAATTAGAAAGCTGCTTATGATTTTAATCGCTTTATTCATTTTTTCTTAATGAGGTGTGCCAACAGGGAATAAGTTGGTTTCAACAGGGGCGACTAAACAACTGATTTCTATGAGGAAAAAGCTTTTTCGGGCAAAAGATTTTCCTTTGTGAAAGTCAAAAAGCTAGTACGAATTTTAGTACAGAGCTAGTACGATTTAATAGTATTCAAAGTTAGTATGATTTAATAGTATTCGTCAAAATTCAATTTTCGAACCACCATTAGTAATATTTCAAAAATCAAAATAAAAATCACTCCACCTCTCGAATCTCCACCGTAATCGGATTCCCATCCTTATCCCTCAATCGAATAGCAGAAACCCCCGTTCTCTCTCTCGACCGCCTCAACCTCTCCGAAAGCGCAGAATAAGATAAATCCAAATTGAGATTATTGGAAACCTTTTTGAGCGAACTATAAATATTTTCTTCCGGAATGTCGTGGGATTCTCGGATGATATAAACTCTTCTTTTACTTGCCATGAAACAATAATACAGCGCAAGACGGAAAAATACATGTGATTTCGTGGAAAATACGGCTTATTTCCAATTGTTCGTGGATTATAGTTGTATATTCCAGATTATTTTTAATACCTTAGTCTTGTTATCTAAATAAATCAATGAAAATGGAACAAGAACTTACTCAACTAGTAAGGGGACAAATCAATGCCTATTACGAAGAAATTAAAAAATTACTTCTTTGTTCTTCTAGCTATGAGGGGGACTTGGAAACGGATAATGTAGCCTTGTATTTTTCTTTTTTGGAAAAGGCTTTAGCACAGAATTATCATCGGATTATGCATCTGTATTTTTTTATTTGTGAGGATTCGACGATGAGTGAGGTGATGTTTCCTTTTTGTCAGCTTAAGGGGATGGCTAAGAGGAGACTGGAGGGGCGGTATTGTCTTTCGGTTTGGATTATGGAAGGGTTTGAGAAATTGGAATAGGGGAAACAGTTACTCCCCTCAACTCGCCCTTTTCAACAAATCCTCCATACTATACTTCTCATAAGCTTTCTTATTTTCCTTCTTCATTCGACTCAATTCATTTTTACTTTGAATGTGGATCCAAAGAGCCGGGTCTATTTTAAATATCTCCCCGAGCTTCAATGCCAAGTCAATATTTATTTTTCTCTTTCCACTAAAAAGAGCACTTAAGTTGGATTCTTTAAATCCGATGTATTCTGCAAATAGTTTATTCTTGATATTCAAGCGCTTGATTAACTCTTTTAAAAACCAACCCACCTCAACCAATTCGCTACGCTCTTCTGCTAAATAAGATTCCATCTGAAAGCGTAAGGACAATAAACTATTCTCTAGTAATTGCTTTTTTGTTTGTTTCTTAGCTCTGGTAATTATTTGAGTTTGCAGCGCTTTAAATTCTTTACTATTCGTATTCACGATTCCTACACCTAAGCCAATCACTTCTTCGTCAATTATTTTTTTCTTCTTTTTCATATTGAGTTCCTTTTTTTTCTGTCTATACTCAAATATCTTTTTATTAGTTTTTTTCCTCCTTTGGGATCAAAA
>CALLVY010000097.1 GCA_938015925.1 uncultured Saprospiraceae bacterium | reverse complement strand
AGTCTTAATGGATGCATGCACGCCTGCCTTAGCAGCCACATGTACAATCACATCATAAGTTCCATCCAAACCTTCTCGCAATAGATCTAGGTTGCAAATGTCCAACTCCTTAAATATAAAATTGGATCGCCCCAGAAGGTTGGATAAATTTCTTTGCTTGATCTCTTTGTCGTAAAAGGGATCAAAATTATCAATGACGGTCACTTGGTAATCTTCTTTGACCAATTGCTCCGCCAAAGAACTTCCAATAAAACCTGCTCCACCTGTAATCAGTACATGTTGCATAATTGCTTTTCATTAAATTTAAAATCCACAAATTAGTGAACTTCAAAAAGTTTTTTGATTTGATCTACTGCTCGTCCAGTCACTTTATTGACACTAAAAGTCTCTAAAAAAAAACGCCTGGCCTCTTCACTATGTCGGCTATAGTTCTCTGTTGAAAAATGTCGGATCGCTTGTACGAGTGCTTCCGTCGATTGCGGTTCAATCAGCAAACCCGTTTTATTTTCCAACACAATTTCAGGAATGGCTTTCCATTGCGTAGTGATTACGGGCAAGCCCAAACTATAGGCTTCGATAATCGCACCTGGATAACCTTCTCCTTGATAAAAAGTCGGCAATAAAAGCACATCGTATTCTTTCAATGTTTTTAATACGTCTTCTTTTGCCAAAACTCCCCGATAGTTATTTTTGCTTGTCGCAAATTTTTCTTCGTACTTCTTTTCTTTGATCGGCCCATAAATATGGATCGTATAATCTTCTCCCAATTGGCTAGCGGCTTCTAGAATGTGGTCGATTCCTTTTGCCTCGTTGACATATCCGAGATATACAAAGCGCTTGGAATAGGGACGGGTTCCTCGAAGCGTCTCTTGCACTGGTTCTTCTCTGGAGGTTGGCAACTGCTTGATGTTTCTGGCCTGTTTGGCATAAAACTGCATGAGTTCTTTGGTCTGCAAAAAAAAGAGGTCGGCTCGTAAAGTTGTATTTTTAAAAATCCATTTTTGTAATCCGCTATAGTTGGCGGTGTAGTCTTTGATATTGCCACCAAAGGGACGGAAGACGAATTTTAGTCGAAACACTTTTGCTAAGACAAAAAGTAAAGGCGACAAATACTTCGTTCCTCCTCTACTTGAATTTAGAAAAACGACATCCACCCTTGCTACATTTTTCAAAATCTGTAATAGCACATAGAGCGGATTGAAGTAGCGTTGAATGCCTTGTAAAAAATATTGGGTGTTAACCAGGGTATACTTTTCCTGATGTTGATCCAGATAATCAATCAAGTGACCGAAAGAAACCGTAGCTCCTCCAATCAAATTGGCTGCGACATTGGTCACGGGGCCGATGAGTAATATGTGGATCTCTTTTTTGATAATTTTATAATTCTACTTTGAATCTTTTGGCCCAGCCAAACAATTGCATCATCATCCAAAGCTGATGAGCCGATTGAAAAACACTTTGGGAAGCACTGCTTTTGATGGCAGAAATACCTCGTTCATAAATTTCCTCCAACAGTTCTTTGCGAATCAAATCCGGCCAGGGATTTTCATCAAATAATAAACGATTTGCCAATTGCTTAAAAGCAGCATTCTGATATTTATGCAAAGGAATATTGAATCCCATTTTGGGATGACTAAAAACTTCTGGTGGCAATTCGGGTTTCATCATTTCCCGTAAAATATATTTCCCTGCCTTGCCATTCACTAAAAACTGATCGGGCAATTGTACCGAAGCTTCAAATAAATCTGGATCTAAAAAAGGTGCACGCACTTCTAAGGAATTAGCCATACTCATCCGATCTACTTTGATCAGCATATTGGCTGGTAAAGTGTGTTGCAAACGATAATACATAATTTTCCGCAAAGCAGAAGCCTCTTCCAACTCGCGCGGATAATTTTTCAAAGCCTCTAAAGCCAATGCTTCAGCAGGAATCCGCTCGTGTATATTTCCTGCCAGGATTTCTTTAATTTCTGCTTTCCCAAAAAAAGCATTGAGGGCAATCGGAATATCATCTAGCTCATGGAGCGAAGTATCCACTCCTCTTTTGATTTTGCGGAGCATGGAAACTTCTTGCAATCCTGGTGCTCCTTGCAAAACATCCAAAGTGCTCGAAAGAGCGGATCGCAAAGGGCTTGGTACTTTTTTAAAACGGACAATTTTCTGATACCATTGAAATAAATCATAACCGCCAAAAAGCTCATCGCCACCATCTCCTGACAGCGCCACTTTTACTTCCTTGGCGATTTCCTTACAAATAAAATAGGAAGGAATCGCCGAGCTATCTCGAAAGGGCAAACCTACATGGTCTATGATTTCCCAAAAAATAGATTCTTCAAAATCCAGATTGGGAATAAATAATTCTTGATGATCGGTTTGACAATAATTGGCTACTTTTCGAGCAATGGCACTTTCGTCAAATTCTTGATCTTCAAAACGAACATTGAAGGTTTTTATCTTTTGATCGCTTTGTTGTTGCAATAAAGCAACGACCGTACTGGAGTCAATCCCTCCCGACAAAAAGGCTCCGATGGGAACATCACTCACGGTTTGGCGCTTCACTGCCTGCCATAGTTTTGGGCGAATAAATTCCATCGCCTCTTCTTCTGACTTCAGCACTATTTTCTTTTTATAACTGGCTTTAAAATAAGCCTTCTCTTCAAAATGATCCGCACTGATTCGCAGGTAATGCCCGGGCTCCAATGAAAAGACCTGATCGAGTAAGGTCATGGGTTCTGGCACCAAGGAGGTCCGCAGGTAATAAGGCAAGGCCGCTGGATTCAATTTTCGAGGAATGCTTTTGCTTTCCAATAAGGATTTGATCTCACTGGAAAAAGAAAACATCCCATTTCGATGATGATAATACAATGGCTTTTCGCCAAAGCGATCTCTCGCCAAAAAGTAAGTGTTCTCTTTTAAATCATAAAGACAAAAGGTAAACATCCCGCGCAATGGCAAAACCATTTCCGTCCCCAATTCTTCGTATAAGTGAACCAATACTTCCGTGTCGGATTGGGTGGAAAAATGATGTCCTTTTTTTTCCAGGTCTGCTTTGAGTTCGCGGTAATTGTAAATTTCTCCGTTGAGAAAAACGCAAATATTTTTGGCTTCGTTATAGATGGGTTGTTGGCCCTTGGATTGATCGATGATGGAAAGGCGGCGCATGGCTAGCGTGGCGCTTTCATTGGAGAAGTGGCCGGATTGATCGGGGCCTCGGTGGAGGATGGCTTGGTTCATGGCGGCGACTTGTGCTTCTCTTTCTGTTGAAGACAAGTTGTTTTTCCAATCTAT
>CALLVY010000096.1 GCA_938015925.1 uncultured Saprospiraceae bacterium | reverse complement strand
CCGGGGATCAATTGTAGATCTGGCAATAAATACATCAATGCTCCAATGATTCCCAAAATCAAACTGAGTAGAAAAAAGAGCCAGGTATTACCCGGCAATAATCCACCGCCAGAATATTTGGTTAGAGAAAACACATAAGAACTGATGTCTCCATCTCCCATTCGATAATCCCACTCTGCCACTCCTTCTGGAAGATTGACGGCATTCCAAACGCCATTGGCCGGGTCTACTCCTGCTTCTTTATCTAAAGCTGTTTTGGTTTTTTCTAGTAAAGGACGAAGGTCTTTTACGAAAGCGATATTGCTGGAATACTTTTTATTGAGGAGGTCACCTGCTTGCTGAAGCAACATTTCCTGATGATGAACTTTGCCCACCTGCTCTTTAATAACTCCTTCCGTGAGGGTGTGATTGCTAAAGGTAAGCGATAGTACGAAGGTGCTTAAGGCGATGATAAAAAGGCCTAGACCTATGTTTTTTATAGAATTCATGAAGCGATTTTTTCTAATTGAAATTGGGGGTGAAATTGAAACTGCAAAAAGGATTAAACTCCTCTAAGGAATTTGATTACTGAATCGAGTCGACGTTTTTGTTTGCGTTGAAGGCTTTTGCCACTTTGTCGATTGTAAAGAGCAATCACTTCGTCTTCATATTCTTTATAAAATTCGGGGTCAAAATTGGCGAGGCTTAAATTCTGCAATACCTCTTCAACAGGTGTTTTATCTCTTAACCATTTTTCACAAACTTCATGGCGGTATCGAACGCCCATGAGATTGAAGCCAAGGATTTGTGAATTGTTTTTGTCGTAAATAATTCGAATGCTTTTTTCGCCGTCAGGGTGTTCCCAATAAATGGCCGTATGATGATCTGGTGCTTTGGAAAGCACTTCACCATATACCTGATATTCTATTTCAAAAAACTTAGCAGAGTTGAACCATATACCTGGGTTATAGGATTTCTTTTCTTTACAGATGGTATAAGCCAGGGTCTCTCCCATCATTCGGCCAGTATACCAGATCGCTTCGATAGGCCTTCTTCCTGGTACTGGATTACTGGCTTGTGCACAATCTCCGATGGCATAAACATCGGGAACAGAGGTTTCTAAATATTCATTGACCACTATGCCTCTTTGTGTTTCGATGCCAGAGCCTTCCAGAAATTTAATGTTAGGATGAACCCCCGCAGTGAGTCCTACAAAGCCACAGTCTATTCTTTCTCCCTTGCTGGTGATGACCGCACATGCTTTGCCATTTCCATCATCAATGATTTCCTTTAGTTCCGTTCCTAATTGAAGACCAATTCCATTGGCCTCGATATGACGTCCAATCATGTCTGACTCTTCATCCGGTAAAACGCCATTCCAATATTTTTTTTCTCTTACGAGAAAGGTCACCGGAATATGCCGGGAATGGAACATCTCTGCCATTTCAATCCCAATCAAACCTCCTCCTACGATTACCGCATGTTTTAATCCATCACTATGCCGCTCCATCGCTTCCAAATCCTGGTAGCTATACATGCCATGTACGCCGTCCAAATCTTGTCCAGGCCATCCAAATTTATTAGAGGCAGAACCAGAAGCAATGATGAGTTTATCGTAAGCAAGTGGAGATTGGTCTTTGAGGATCAATTGTTTTTTAGTGGTATCTACTTCTTCCACATAGGCATTGAGTAAGTCGATTCTATTTTTTTCCCAAAACCAATCCTCATAAGGTTTGACGTCTTCAAAACGCATATGGCCCATGTAAACATACATGAGTGCCGTCCGAGAGAAGAAATGATCTGTTTCGGCAGAAATAACGGTTACCTTATGGTCACTCAATTTTCGAATAAATCTTGCAGCAGTTATTCCACTGATCCCATTTCCAATAATGGCAATGTGCATAATTTAGTTGGGGTTTTGTTTTACAAAATGATTGTAGTTCGTTTGGTGAATCCAGATGCAATACTGACGAATACTAATAAGAGGTGCAAAATGAAAAAAATATTGCAAAGGATAAAGGCTATCAAGGTATGATCATTGCTCCCTGTCTTGGAAGAGACAATGGTGTCTTTAACTTAAGAGAGGGGGCTAAGCCGAATGGTATCAACTTAAGCGTTTTTTTCTTGTTGAAAACCCAGGATGCCGCTCAAAGCGGCTTCCTGGGTCACCCATAACTTATTCCTTCTAAATGAAATTAAAAAAGTAGTGTGCTTCCTAAGTTAATGACATTCGGGTCTAAGCCCGGATTAAGTAATTTTGAAACAATATAATTAAAATGAGGATAAGTAAGTAATTCTTGCAACGAAGAGTTGAATTGAATAAAGGTTGAAGAGGCAAAGGTGCTTTGCGATGAAGGAGTCGGCGTCTATTCAATAATAAATTTACGAGTGGTGAACTTGTCGTCTAGTTGAATGCGCAGCCAATAGATTCCTGAGTGGAGAGAATGTACATCAATGGTTTGCGTAGAAGTTCCAGCATGGATTTGTAGTGGGCTCGCTGGGCGAACAAGTTGGCCAAGGTTGTTATACACTTCAAAGTGGCCTTTGGCGGATTTTGTCTCCTTAATTTCCAGGTTTAGTAAATCCTGAACAGGGTTTGGGAAAAGTTGGATGGAGGTTATTTCCGAAACTTGTTGAGTACTTACTAGAGCATTAGACCTTTCAAAATCTTGATGAAGGGAGGAAAATCGTTCTCCACCTTCTAAAACAACTTTTCCATCTTGATCTTTCAGTCTATAAAATCCATCTCCATATTTACAACAGATGCCGTCTTTATAATCATCAATGATATAAAATTCATAGCAACCCAGATAAGGAAGAAGGACCTCATGGGTATAAAGCGTATCGCTTTGGTAATAACCATTGGGGTTGGATAGCAAGATATTCGGGTCTTGGGTTTCTCCGGGTTCTACTAGATCATTTCCTCCTTGTGCGATTGCTGTTCCACTCTCATCTCTAATTTCCCAATACACTTCATAACCAAAATTGTCTGTCCGAATTTCTACATTTATCTTTTCGGTAAAAGCCTTGGGACTCGATTTTTCACCAGCAATAGAATTATTGGAAGGTGTCGTATCATCTTCTTCATTGATTTTCTGGATTAGAATCTCAATTTTATTGGTTTGATTATTATTCAGATTTACAGAAGGGAGGTTTATTTTATTGGTTTCAAAAGGTTGGATCATTCCTTCCCAATAGAAATCTTTTTCTACGGTAACCTCGTTGATTAAAAGATCGAAACGAGCATTGTGAATATCATTGGTTCCTGTGTTTTGAATTCTGAAAGAAGGCGTATAATACTCCTCCTGACAAATCGGATTGAGGTTGCTTTCAAAGAAAAGCAACTCTGCATTATTAAGTCCACTAGGCTGACTACAAGAATTGTTGATAAAATCGGTAGCTGCGCTAAGGGAAAGTTGTCCGGTTTCAGTTGTTCGCTTATTTGGACAGATCACGTATACCGTAGGATAATTATTGATTTCGTAGCTGTTATTGACGAGGGCACTATTGAATACCGGAAAACTAATGTGTTCGGTATAGTCACCATAAGTAGAACTACCATTGCCTCTGATGTCTTCAATCGTCGTCGTCGGGTCGCTTTCTATATAAAAAATGAATACTTCATCTGTTCCAGAAGGGCCAAATTTTTCCCAGATTTTTTCCAATTCTCCCTTTTGAGAATAATTCCAACAGGGGCCACACCAAGTAGCAAAGATGTCGAGAATTACAATTTTTCCTTCATCTAGTTTTTCGTAGAGATTAAATGCATTGCCTTCAATATCGGTAACCGTAAAGTCTGGCGCAATAGAGCCATCAGCCAATTGGGCATAGAGCGATGTCCTACCGAGCAAAGAGATAAATAGAAAAAAACAAAGGAGGAGTCTTCTCATAAGATGGAATAAGGATTGAATCCAATCGAAAATTATTGTGTTAAAACTTTTATAAGGATAGAGAATAAATGCCTTTAGGGAAAGGAAAGTTAAGGTTTTTCAATACAAAAATCTAATTTAATTTGTTCTTGCAGACCTCAAATACAGCATCTGCCAACTATGAGACAGTCTCTATGCTTTATTTGAAATCCGCCTGAGAGATTCTTCAGAAGAAACGCATTGTATTTACTAGGTTACAGTGATATACAATATTTTATCTACGATCTTTCATAAATGTCTTCCATTAGCGAAAACTTATCTAGTTGCTTTTTTTAACTAATTCCGAATAAAAATCCTTATTTTTAAATCCCTTTAATTACATCAGCCAAAAGACTTTAATTTCAAGCTAGTTTTGAATACGGTTATTCTTCTCTTTTTGATTCTTTTTATAAGGTCAAAATAGCAAGAATCCCTGAAATTTATGTCCTGTCTTGGTTGAAAAGACAGTGCGTTTACATCCTTCTATTTTACATAACCTATAATTTAAGTTCCTTATGAGAAAGATTTTTACTCTTTTAGTTTTGCTGTGCACTACAGTCATGGCACTCCAAGCTCAATACACGGAAGACTTCGAATCCGGATTTGCTGGTTG
>CALLVY010000095.1 GCA_938015925.1 uncultured Saprospiraceae bacterium | reverse complement strand
AGAGGCATGGCCATTATTTTGGACATTGTACTCAACCATGCTTTTGGCAGATGCCCATTGGTTCGTTTGTACAATGAAGATACTTATGGCCCACCGACCGACGAAAATATCTGGCTCAATCCAAGAGCCAAACATGATTTTAATGTAGGTTACGATTTTAATCACGAGAGCAATTTTACCAAAGAATACGTAGATCGAGTGACTTCTTATTGGATCGAAGAATACCACATCGACGGTTTCCGATTTGACTTGTCCAAAGGTTTTACTCAAAAAAATACCATTGGGAATGTTGGCGCCTGGGGAGCTTATGATGCTTCCAGAGTAGCCCTTCTCAAAAGGATGGCCGATGAGATTTGGACCATTGACCCGGATAACTATGTGATTCTCGAACATTTTGCCGACAATTCAGAAGAACGAGAATTGGCCGATTATGGAATGATGCTTTGGGGAAATATGAATGGTGCCTTTGTTTCTACCGGACGTGGAAATACCACCAATATCCGAGGTTTGTATCATGGCGATCGAAGTTTTAGTGATCCTCATTTGATTGGTTATATGGAAAGCCATGATGAAGAACGCGTGGTTTTTGAGGTTTTGGAAAGAGAAGATGATTTGACGAAAGCTTTGGATCGATCCAAATTAAATGCCGTGTTTTTCTTCCTGGTTCCCGGACAAAAAATGATTTGGCAATTCGGAGAAGTCGGCTATGATGAAGAATTGAATAATGATCGCCTGGGGATCAAACCTCCCCATTGGGAATATGGAGATGATCCGGAGCGAAGCTCCTTGCGGGATGTTTATACTTCTCTGATGAACTTGCGTTCCAAAACAGATTATGTAGAGGATACTTATTTTTCCTGGAATCCGGAAGGTGCACTCAAGTGGATACACCTCGATCATCCACAAGTGAAAATTGCGGCTTTTGGAAATTTTTGGCGAGATACGGAATTGGAAGAAACCGTGACTTTTCCAGCAGCAGGAACTTGGTATAATTATTATTCAGGCCAGGCTATAAACGTAGAAGATCCCTTAAACCATCCCATGTCTTTATCTGCTGGTGAAGTACAAGTCTACACTTCCATGCCGATCGAAAATTATATCGAAAACAATCCTTTTCCTGAGGTTTCCAATCCGGGACCTACGGTATACTCTGCTTTGCAAATTATAGAAAATCCTGTGCAAGATATCTTAAGCTTCACTTACCCGGACGGACAAGAAAGAATAGTGCTTTACGATTTGGCTGGAAAACGATTATTCGAAATCACTCCAGAAGAAGGGGAGAATATGAATAGCTTAGATGTTAGCGAATTGCCAACTGGCGTTTATATTCTTTCTGCCGAAGTAAATAAAGAAGTGCAGTCGCAGAAATTTATAAAAAAATAAAGAACAGTAAGGGATTCCATTCCCTTTTTTGAAACGATAATAACCATAGTGTATAAAACCTTAAATGTTTCGCTTGTGATGAAAAAATACAACTTTAACCCAACCACTCTTTGGCCAAATTTTCGCTTACTGGTCGCAGGATTAAGCTTGCTTTTTAGTACCGCCCTGATGGGGCAAGTAACGATCTCGGGAACCGTCATAGATTCCCAGGAAGATTTCGGATTGCCAGGAGTTAACATCTCTGTCAAAGATCAATCTGTAGGAACGATTACTGATTTTGATGGAAAATATAACATCAGCACAGAGGTAGGAAATACCTTGGTCTTTTCTTATACCGGCTATGCTATTCAAGAAATTATTGTAGAAGAAGGACAAACGACCCTCGATGTGTCTTTGGCTCCGGCGACGGAATTGTTGGATGAGGTAGTGGTCATTGGATATGGTGCGGTGGTGAAAAAAGATTTGACGGGAGTGGTGACGAAAGTAGGAGAGGAGGATTTTAATAAAGGAGTCATTGCTTCGCCGGATAAATTGTTGGTGGGAAAAGTGGCAGGTTTGCAGATTTTCTCTAATGGAGAACCTGGAGGTGGAAGTAAGTTGAGATTGCGTGGAGGAACGGGATTGACTTCTGAAGGTAGTCAGCCTTTGATCGTTGTGGATGGTGTGCCTTTAGATAATAAGAGTTTTGCATCAGGTCGGAATCCACTAAACTTTATTAATGCGGCAGATGTAGCAGACATCACGGTATTGAAAGATGCTTCTGCGGCAGCGATTTATGGTTCTAGAGGAGCCAATGGGGTCATTATTGTAACGACCAAAACAGGAAAAGCTGGAAAACTAAAAGTCAATTATTCTGGCTACTATTCTATTTCCAGTTTTTTACAAGAAGCCAATGTTTTTGATGCTGCCCAATACCGAGATGCGATCAATGCAAAGGCACCACAAAAAATTACCGCGCTGGGTGATGCTAATACCAATTGGGTAGATGAAGTGACTCAAAATGCCGCTGGTTTTCAGCATAATGTCTCTATGTCTGGTGGTTCTAAAAAAATAAACTATTACCTTTCTTTAAGCCATTTGGCAAATGATGGGGTTTTAAAAACCTCTCGGAATCAAAGTTCTAATGCCGCTTTGAATCTTGGGACCAAGCTTTTAAAAGACAATCTCATCATTAACCTACAATCTAAGGTAGGGTCAATTAGAGATCAATTTGCGCCAAATGTAATGGGCGCTGCTTTGACTTTCGATCCGACTCAACCCGTACTCGATGCCGATAGTGAATTTGGAGGATATTTTCAATGGCCAAATATTTTGGCGGTAAAAAATCCAGTTGCTACTTTGATGCAAACCGATGAAAGCGGTAAAACCCTTCGGGCTTTAAATG
>CALLVY010000094.1 GCA_938015925.1 uncultured Saprospiraceae bacterium | reverse complement strand
GGACATGATCCAGAAGACTACCGTCATTTTGTCAACGATCCAGAAACAGATTTGAATCTGCATCCCAATTCTCCAGGCTACCGCTTGATCCTAAACAATGTTTTGTTTCCAGCAGCGAAGAAGAAGAAGCGAAAAACTTAGCGTTCGATGATTTAAAATTGTATCCATGCTCCAATCCATATCAATATTGATTGGAGCATGGATTTTAAGGGATTGCCGAATCTGTTTTTTCTTGTAATTTTTGTAAACGATTTACACTAAAGCAGTATTCAAAATCGCCAGACTAAAAATCAAACTAATTTCCTTTCCCTTTCCCAAATCCATAACCGATTCCTACATCAAAGATCATGTAATTAAAAACAGGAGGAAAATCTCCATTTGTAGTGTCTGGTTTATTTAAACGGAAAAGATGCTGTCGATAATCCAAATTTGCTTTTAAATACCAATGATCAGAAAACTGCCACTGCGAAGCAAGACCTAACCTAATCCCCAAATCTCTTACGACAAGATTTGCAGTGATAAGTTCCCATCCAAAAACTCTAAGAAATCTATTTTCATAAGAATCTCTATATATCAATCCAGAAGAAAGAAAAAAAGAAATTTTTTCTTTGTGAAACTTACGATAAACGACAGAGCACTCAAAAGTTGATGTTATTCTTTTGTTTAGATGCCCAAAGATGGTATCAATAGGAAAAAACCTCCAATAATGATTAAAGCCTGCTTGAATACCCAAACGATTCTCTTTTTGATATCTGGTATAATGGATGGTCGGAAAAATCGACCAATTTTGAAAAACTAAATTTTCCTTAGAAAGGAAAAAAGATCGATAGCTAAATGCTATTTCATTTTTATAGTCTTGAGCCTCTAAACTATACGGAGAGAGGACAAAAAAAAGACCAATTAGTAGTATTAGTAAATTCTTCATTTACAAATTCGTTTTAATAAACCTCAAAGTTTTAAACCCACTTGTCGTTCGACCTCTAAAAAAATAAAGTCCTTCAGCCAATCTATCCGTTGAGATTGATATTTCTGCTCCATTGTTTATTTGTTCGGTCCAGACTATTTTTCCTGTTACATCCAGAATTTCAATCTCAGACAAAATATTATTATCAGTGCATCTGATGTTTAACAAATCATGAACTGGGTTAGGAAACAAAAGAATTTCAGTTTCAGGAGTAGAATGAAAAACAGGAGCGTTCTTTTTCCTTGCGGAAAAACCATTATCTTCATCACAAAATCCACCTCCACAATGGTCTAAGCTAACATTAATTGTTTTAGTTACCCCAGTGGCACTTGTAGCTGAAATAGTAGTTGTCGCTGGGTAGGAGGGTGGTGGTGGTATATCAGTAACAACTAAAGTATTATTGCCAATTCCTTGAGTATAAAAAGTCCACCCTGCATTTATACTCCAAGTATAAGGAGTGGCTCCACCAGAAACCTTGTAGACTACATCAAATGGAGCAGGCCCATCGCAAATAAAAATAAAATCAGGCCCATTTATTTCTATACAAGGCTCGAATGTAGGCCCAACTCCTACTGCATTCCAGGCATTGGTAGTTCTTTTTTCTTCACCAGAGCATTGGCCATACAATATTCTAGCAGCTATAATGGATCCTGAACGTGCATCTGGGTAAGTAGAACCTGACTGCATAAATTTGGTCAGGTTGTAAAATGTAATATCTGCCGCTTTTTCGATTCCAATGGCAAATTGATCGACGGCCAATGAATAAAACCATCTGTTTTGGACTCCACAATTGATATGTACTCCACCGAAGTCACAGTTTGGATCGAAAATCCACCCTAGCCCTCTATATTATATTGGATGCGGGGCATTAACTCCATTACAAGAACTACTGTAAGCAGGAGGAAAACTCAAGGATCTAGCACCTTGGAATTGGACGCTTGCAATCCAATTGGGATTACCATTATGATGATATTCGGCAAGTTCTCCAAAAATATCACAAAAAGATTCTTGAAGAGCTCCAGGCTCATTTACTCCAGCCATTTTTGCTACCTGTGAACAAATACCATGAGTCCATTCATGTGAAACGACATCAAGAGCTCCCGCGGGGATTAGAGCCCCTCCAGGTGAACTTAATTCCCCAATATTCAAATAATGTTTGTTTTTAATAAACTCATAAGATACATTCCCTGGATCCAAAATTCCTGGTGCTGAAACAATGGGGCTGAATTTTGAAAAAATACGGATTTTTTCACCTTGATTTTTAGGCCCTTTCCAATTATGTTGAGTTTCAAAATAATCCCACATTACATGAGCTGCCCAATGGGGAGAGGAATGAACAGCTTGCGAGGATTCCCATATATTATCTGCATCTTTAATATTACTAATACCTCCCCAAAAAATTGTATTCTTATGTTCCTTGGTATGAATGTTATGACCTCCACTTTTATCTTTCAAAACATATTTTTGTACCAATCCTCCAAACCATGCAGTATGAAAATCCACGTCTCCATTATAAAGTGTAGTTGCTGTTCCTACAGCATGTAAATGTTGATCTTCTAATTTGAGGAACGAACCAGTATGGGCATCAATGTAAACCGCAACATGAAGAGTTGGTTCAATAGCCATTATATCAAATCGCCAAGCTAATTTATAGTTCTCCTGAAGAATTCCTTCATCTATTAAATTTGTTATATGCAATTCTCCAGTGGGGAAATAGGTAGCATTTGGATCTTCCTGATCTTCTTGCAAATCCAACTCCCAGCCTTCATTCTCCCAGGTATATTCAATTGCACCTAAATGATCTAATGCATTTTGTAATGCCATTGCTTCACTTATTGAAGGAACAACATTCATATTAAGTTGCTCGACAATTTTCCCATGGGCAAATTTTACAATTATTTAGATGCTCTGTATAATCACCGTATTGAACTGGGATGTTCTTATAATATTGTTGATACCGAACATGGGTGTAACCATAATCATCTTCCGAAGTCTCTGTAATTACCATTTCATCATCTCCCGATAATCCCATATTGGTTTTGTACAAAGAAAACAACTCTCCTTCCAATAGTAAAGCATCATCTTTCATATAAAGCCAGCCATGTTCCTCCACTTTTTCTGTTAAAGACTGAATAAGGGTATTATCCGGTTTTACAGCGGTTGGTAAAAACTGGGCATTGACTTTGAGAGTTGAAGTACAAAAGAAGAGAATTAAAAGTGCAGTAAAGTACGGGAAAAGCGAAAAGCGAATAATGAAAAGGGATTTCATGATTGCTGTTTTAGTGGTTTTAAGAATAGCTTATTAAATGTTTATTTAATATAATGAAAAAAAA
>CALLVY010000093.1 GCA_938015925.1 uncultured Saprospiraceae bacterium | reverse complement strand
TTTTTTCGAGAAAACATCTTGGCGACATTAGTTGAGATACATCCTGAAGCCAATAAAACAAGAGTTAATTCGGATTTCGTTTAACAAATAAAACCTAAACATATAATTATTTTCAAAATCTATACCAAAAAACACAATCTGCAAAAAGAGTGTGAATTGATCGTCGTTTTAATATGTAGAAAAGGAAGTAAAACGCTTTGCAAAGTATATTAGCGAGGAACTAAAATTTACTAAGCACTTAGTTTTTGAAATAAGTAATTACTGGTAAACAGCCTAAAGCAGATTTACTAGAAATTCTGATTGGTAGTGGAGTTTCGGGATAGGGAGTTGTCAGACAGTAAGCCAGATAGGGCTTCTCTCCTATTTAAATACTAGAAAGGAAAAGACAATCTCTGTGCCAGAAGAGGAGAAAATAAAGGCTATAAGAAACTTTTAGAAGCCCTTAACAATTTTACCTAAAGTCTTAATTTCTTCATTGATGGAGACTTGGTAAAAATAGATGCCTGCGGTGAGATTTTGTCCAGTAAAATGGAAGGTATTATTGCCCTTGGCAGGGTTTGCATCGGAATGTTGGGCGACCAGTTTTCCTTGAGCATCAAAAAGTCGGAATTGAAATGTTTCATGCTCTAGGATATAATATTCACAAGTAAAGTTTTCGTAAAAAGGATTGGGAAATATTTTGGGAGCGAAATAATCTTTAGGATCATCAAGTACCTGATCGATATCCATCATTTCTTGATCTAGCCAAAGCAATCGGTCTTCCAGCCATTCTTTTAAATAATCGACTTCTTCTTCATAGGTATCTCCTACAAACCAGTTGGGCCAAACATAAGTCGATAAAACGGGCCACCTTTGAAAATTTCGTTCTTGGGCCTCTTCCAGTTGATCGGTCAGCGAATCTATACAAGTCATTAGTGCTTCTTCCTTAAGTTGGCCACGCCTCAAATCTTCCCATCGTTTTTTAATCGCAATTCTAAAATGCTGATCTTCCCAAAACTTTTTCCACCAAAACGGAACCAGCCATTTATCATCCGGACAAATTTCATTAAAATCTTTCACCCAACCTGCTGGACTAGCACCTGCGCAAAACTCAATATTCCCCATGGCAATATTAAAATCCCAAACGGGCCCCAACTTCAAACGGCCATCAATGCTATTGCGATCTTTGTATAGATAAGTGCTCAATCGATAAGCATCTATATTTTTAAATAATTCATTGATAATAAAATAATCCACAAAGCTAGCTCTATCCAGGTATTGGGTATAGCCTTCCAAAGAATCGGCATAAGTTTCCGAATCCATTAGGTCTTCAAAATCAGAAATAAATTCCTGGATATAAGTTTCTTGCTCCGGGATAATCTCTCTGGCCTTTGGATAATGGTATTGAAAATAAGTTTGTTGAAAACTTCCTGGCAAGGGATCATAAGCAGAAAAGAAGCCTTCCGTTTCTGCTCCTGTTTCTTTATCCAATTTAAGAATATAACCACCGCTGAGTGGATCACCTGTTTTATCGGATGCCGTCAGAGGACTGATGTCTACTCGATTTTTATCGCGCTTGATTTTTTCGGTAAGAAGATAAACGCCTTCATAGGAATCATCGATCAACAATTCGACAAAAACACTCCGCGGAGCATAATCCATGATTTGTCCAGCCACTTTGTAAGCCAAGGCATTTCTAATCAAACTTTTATCTCCGTAAGGGCCATTCAAGATCCAATCATTTTCCTTAGGCATTCCCAAAAGGCTTACATTAAAATTGTCCCCTACATCATCCTGGGTCTCAAAACCGTAGGATTTTTTTTTGTACAATAATTGAGAAGTAGAACCCCGAATTTCGATGGCGATAAAACCATCATATTCATTGAACGGATCGCTGAGGAGATTTCTTTGATTGGGGCCATTGTAGATGATGCCCATCTTAGCTTTCACTTTGGGTTCATCAGGAATCACCTGGCCATTTGTGCTAATCTGAATAATCGGTAAATTGGAATTTTCAAACTCCTGAGCAGAGCTCGGTAGGGCGACTAGGAAAAGACAAAGAAAGAGTAAATTTTTTTGAAACATCCGAATTGGGGATTCCTAAAAACTAAAATTTAATCCGTAATGCTGTTGGAACAAGAATGGAATATTATTCCCAATCCAATTCCTGTTGTAAGAAAAGTTCATTGCCTAAACCCCGAATTTCTGTCAGGACTTTAGGGCCTCCCTCTGCTGTCCAATTGATCCGCAAGAGACCAAAATTTCTTTTGATGATTAAGTCTCCCAAGCGATAAGGATTTTCTTCTTCCTTCACGACTGGCCAGGTATGAGTAATTCCACTACTTGTAATTTCATACAAGGGATAATCCAATCCTTCCAAGTCGAAACGAGAAACTTCTGCAATGTGTCGATCTCCACTCAAGACAATGAGTTTGGCAGGTTGAGTTTTTTTGATCAACTCAAAGAGCCGTAACCTCGCTTGTGGAAAATTGGCCCATTTTTCAAAGTTGTGTTTATCCGGAATAAGTTGGATACTCGAACACAAAATATTGATCACGGCATCGCTATTCGCCAATTCTTCTTCCAACCATTTCCACTGTTCTTCTCCTAAGATATCTCCTTGCATATTCGGTACACAATATTTATTGCGCGCCACTCCCCTCACCTCCAGCGAATCTCGATGAAAACGAGTATCCAATAAAATAACCTTCACTTTTCTATCGCCCGTCCCATAACTGTAGCTTTGATAAACTCCATTTCGCTTTCGCAATGGATTGATAGCCGACAGGCCAAAAAAGTCATAGAATTGTTTTTGACTCGCCCTTTTGGCCTTCCATTCTTTCCCACCATCATTGAGTCCATAATCATGATCATCCCAAGTCCCAATGATCGGACATTGCTTTTGGAGTTTGATGTATTCGCGGTTTCTTTTTTGCTTCGAATATTTTTGCGCCATCACGGTCATATTATCAGAATCACCGTAGATATTATCGCCTAACCACACCCACAAATCAGGATTGGTCTGCACCACAAATTGCCACATCGGCTGAGGTTTTTCCTGATTATTGCAGGAACCAAAAGAGATCGTTTGCAAGGATTCAATCGGTTCAGGACTTTGTGCCCAAAGCAACATTGGAGCAAAACCGAATAAAAATAACAGGAATCTGAAAGGGTATTTCTTCATAAAAACTCAATTATTCTATTGCTAAGGTAGAAAAAAGATTTGTAGAACTTGGATTTTGCAATTGCCGGAGGGCTAAACCTGGCTCCAAACACAAGTCGATTGGTACCAGATTCTAAGCATTTTAGGTAAACCTCCTCTTAGAACTTCCAAAAATCATTTTTAAGATATCTTCCTGGCCCTTTAACATAAAAATAAGATATTTCAGGAGTAGCTTGAAAATATTTGGTGGAAAATACCTCTTTTGAGGTGGGTTAATTTCGCCAGTGATTTTCAAAAAAGAAAGCCCTGACCAATGTGGCCGGGGCTTGTATATTTTAATCACTTAGATGTTTATCAATTCATAGAAAAGTTGATGCTTTCTGCCGCAGAAATGGCCTCTGTAAAATTATCATTTTTGGGATAATAGATGCCCGCTTTCATTCGTATCGTATCCAATAACTCAATGAGATCAAGGCTAAAATCCAGACTCATCGCTTCGCTTTCCTTTTTTTCATTGCGCAGACAGCGCATGACTTCCTCTGCCTCGTAGCGATAGCCATGGCTATCAAAATCAAAGAAAATATCTTTAGGGTCTTTTCCATCTTGCATCAAAGTCAGGCTTGTCGGTTCGTGCCAACGAGAATTGATTTTAATGGTGCCTTTCTCGCCAAAGATATAAGCTTCTGTTCCGGTATTGGTAACGATGGAGCTTTGCAAAATAGCCATTCGGTTATTGTCGTATTTCAATAGAATGCCACAATTTTCATCGACATTAGTACGTCCAATATTGGCTACCGCATTTACACTAGTCGGTTTTCCCAAAACCAAAAGACTTAAAAAGACTGGATAAACGCCAACATCCATTAAGGAGCCACCCCCTAAGCTTTGATTGAACAAACGACTGTGTGGATCAAAAAGAGCTTTAAACCCAAAATCCGCACGGATGGATTTCACCTCTCCTATTTTCCCTTGTCCAATCAGCTCCAACACCTTAGTCATCGTCGGCAAAAACCGGGTCCACATGGCCTCCATGAGAAAGGTCTTTTGAAACTTGGCTAAAGTGATCATCCGTTTTACCTCAAGACCATTCATCGCCAAAGGCTTTTCGCAAAGCACTGCCACCTGATGTTCTAAGCACATCAATACATTTTCACAATGATAGGCATGAGGAGTCGCGATATAGATCACATCAAGATCTGCACAAGTAAAAATTTCATCATAGGATCCAAAAAAATTAGGTGCATTGTATTGCACCGCAAAGGTTTTGGCTTTCTCCTCAGAACGAGAGGCTACGGCATGTAAACTAGCATTCGGAATCCTTTGGAGATCTTCTGCAAATTTATGGGCAATTTTACCCAGACCGATAATACCCCATTTAAATGTTTTTGACATTCTTTAACTGGTTTCGATTAATGGAAATAAAGCCTTCTGTGTATCTGTAGCAAATAATTAAGAATAGTCTTAAAATTCTAGAGGAAATGGACTACCAACTGGATTTTAAGGATGGAGAAATGGGGTTTAGCCCAATTCTTCGGATTCCCAGTTGTAAATCTATACGACTAATGTTTTCTCTTGTTGCTCAAATTACAATAAGCCTCCTTGTATTTCCAAAAATGGGCAAAGAAATCTTTGAATTTTATTAAGTTTACTCTTAAGATCGAACTTGTCTGAGAATAAGGCTAAATTCAAGGGCAAAATTAGCCTTCTTTAGCTTTGGCATGAAAAAGTATAAAATCACAGCGAAACTACTAAATATAAAGCCTACATCTAGATGCATCCAATAGACCTGATAAAAGTAAATTTCAATCCAGATCAGTTAATATTACTCAATCTTTGCTTGGCTTTTCTGGTATTTGGGGTAGCCTTGGATATTCGCACCAGTGATTTTTTTAAGCTCTTTAAAAATCCGAAAGCTCCTATTGTTGGGCTTATTTCTCAGTTGATTTTTTTGCCGCTGCTCACTCTGGGTTTGATTCACCTTTTTCAGCCACCTGCAAGTATGGGACTCGGAATGATGTTGGTCGGAATCTGTCCAGGTGGTAATGTCTCTAACTTTATGGTCCATTTATCCAAAGGTAATTCTGCCCTTTCGGTGATGATGACTTCCATTACGACCTTAGGTGCCGTTATTCTTACTCCTGCCTATTTTGGATTTTTCTCTAATTATGTCCCTGGTGCTGAAAGTTTCGCTCAATTGATTCAGGTCAATCCCTTTGATATGGTAAAAACCATCTTCCTCCTGATCATTGTTCCGCTCTTCTTCGGTATGTGGCTCTTGCAAAATCATCCCAATTTTGTAGCTAAAATCCGCAAACCAGTCAGTAGGCTCTCCATTTTTATTTTTATGTCTTTTGTAGTGGTAGCCCTAATCGTCAATTGGCAAAATGCCCAAGATCACATTGGAAAAGTATTTTGGGTGGTTTTAGTACATAATTCATTGGCACTGGCAATAGGTTTTGGCTTTGCCAAATTGATGGGCTTAAGCGATTATAATGCCCGAGCCATTTCTCTAGAAACAGGCATCCAAAACTCCGGATTAGCCCTGATTCTCATCTTCAATTTCTTCGACGGATTAGGCGGAATGGCCCTCGTAGCGGCCTGGTGGGGCATCTGGCACCTGATTTCTGGCTTTAGTTTAGCTGTTTTTTGGCGAAACCGGTGACTTTCTAAGAGGTAGTGCGTAAAAAGAAAGGACGGAATACGAATCTCCGTAATTTAGAATCTTACATTTTACCTTTATTACCTAGATATAATCACTTGAATAAGAAGCTGCTACAAATTGTTAAGAAAATCTTAAAATTTAGTATCATTTCTTATAGAATCCAACAAAGATTCCGTAATTTTGCATTCAGAAATAACCCCGTCCGCTATAACTATCTGATTCCCAGAGACATATCTCTTCTACTAATATTTTTACCTTATTTAATATCAAAACCAATTCTATTATGGCCTTTAATCTAATTGAGATGCTCACCAGCCAAATGGGTGGCTCTGTACTTTCACAAGCGAGCAGCTTTCTAGGAGAAAGCGAATCATCTACTAAAACTGCAATGGGTGCAGCTTTACCTGCTATTTTGGGCAGTG
>CALLVY010000092.1 GCA_938015925.1 uncultured Saprospiraceae bacterium | reverse complement strand
TTGCTTTAAAGATCATTTTGCAAGCAAGTAGTTTTTAAACAACTTCTCCTCCTAAATTCCCGAATCTTTTGCCTTAAAATAAAAAACATTAAATTTGACCAAAGAAAAAGAACAATAGTGGAAGAACACATCCTCAAGAGAATACGCGAGTATACGGAAGCAGTTTACCAAATGGATTTTAAGAAATTGGTGGATCAATATTTTTACCCACCAGACCTCAAAGAATATTATGACAGTATTCTTTGGCTAGCCGAGCATATGGAGCCTTTTGGAGAGTCTGATAATTTTTTAAGATTATTTCCCCGGATAGATTCGGTGGAAGAATTGAAGGCGATGCCCTTGGTCGATTTTATCGCTTCTTTTTTATCCAAAGGCATACAAGAAGTCGGACAGGATAAGATGAAAGCGATGATGGAATCTATGCAGATTACGAATATGGAAAAGCAGGGAGAGGTGGTTTTGGTAGAATATATTTTAGAAAATGTATTTGACCCTGATGGAGGAAAAATTCATAGTAACCTGGAAGTCATTGAAGTAGAAGGAGAGTGGTATTTTAAATTTCGTTCTAGTATGTCGGGAGTGATGAATTTGTTTAAAGGGCGAATTGAAGACTTCAATGAAAAAGTAAAAAAAGACAATCTCAAATTGGCCAAAGAATCGACAGATTTGGAAGTCTTCCCAATATATGGATATCGCAACCTAGAAGATCAAACCGTGATCGAACCCCGTTATAAAGATGCTGGAGATTTTTGCGAAGGCTTGGCTTATGCCCAGGTTTTTTCCAAATATGGCTATATCAATAAGTATGGTAAATTTATTATCCGACCACGCTTCGATAAGGCATTTGATTTTTCTGCAGATGGTTTGGCCAAAGTGGGGAAGTATAATGAAGACGACGAATGCTATTATGGTTTTATAAATAAGGAGGGGATAGAGATCGTTCCTTTCGCGTATACCCAGGCCAATCATTTTTCAGAAGGCATGGCTGCGGTGAAATTACATGGCAAATGGGGATTCATCAATGCAGAAGGAAAAGTGATTATCGAAATGGCTTATGACACCGTCTATGATTTTGAAGAAGGAGAAGCCCGATTGATCAAAGAAATGGGAAATGCTTATAAGGAATTTGTAGTGGATCGAGATGGGAATGTCACGGAGAGTTTTGAGCAGGATTATGACTGACTGATCCCGTAGGGGCAAGTGCGACAGCGCTTGAAATGAAGGAACCGCGAGACTGACGCAGGAGCTACAGAGCACTCCTTTAAGCAACAAAGGCCATATCAAACCCAAAGAAAAAGCTGCTTAGGATTCAATGAATCCTAAGCAGCTTTTTCTTATTTAAAACAATCTTAATCGATGATATTCAAACGTTCCATCTGTAATAATCGATCCTCATTGCTAAATTTCATATAATAAAGTCCTCTAGCCAGATTGGCTGTGGAATAAGTCCACTGTTGCGTATTTTTTTCTAGCTGAACTTGATCCACCAAAACGCCAAGACCATTATACACCTCCAAAGTTACCGCTCCGCGACCTAAATTATCCGCTTCCAATTGCAGAAAATCATTGGAACGGATTGGATTCGGATACAAGCGAATCAAAGCTTGATCTGCAGTAGAATGATCAATACTTCTGACTGGAGAATAACTGTATTCTCCAGAAGGTTCAATCATCCGAATTCGGTAGTATAATTTTCCAGCAGGTGCGTCTTTATCAACGTACTGGTATTTTTTAGGATACAAGGTCGGGCTATTATCTTCTTGAAAATCAATACTGGTAAAACGAACACCATCCAAGCTCCGCTCAATGTCAAAACTGATAAAGGGATCATCACTAGCTACTTGCCAATCGAGATTGATGGCACCATTAGCATCTTGTTTTGCTTCAAAACCAAACAATTCGATGGCCACAGAAATTGGAACCAATTGTACGTTTAAAGTAGTAATCACCCCATTGGTAAAAGTAGCAGGAATGACTTGGGTAAAATAATCTGCCAGAGAAACGGTGACATTAAAAACACCACTACTTACAATTCCCGTTTTGTAATCGCCATTAAAATCCGACAAATCTACATTAGCTTGTGCTACATCAATATCAACCTTTGCTCCATTGAGGTTTGCACCAGAGGAAAAATCTGTTATTTTTCCATGTAATCTGGCCGCTCTGACATAAGTAGGGGTTAGTGCCGCAAAACCGTTATTAATATCAGTGGTCAAAATCGTTCCAGAGGATAAATAAGGATAAGCTCCCCAGCATCCAGAACCAGAAGATCCGGTATCATAATTTCCAACTTCAATCATGTTTTCAGGAACCGAAGCATCTACGATGACTACACCGTCGCTATAATGAGAAATGACCAAATAATCATTTATGACATGTACATTATGCGGAAGTACGCCAGTATTGATCGTCGCTAAAGGTCTGAACTCATCCAACAATTGAATATCATTAGGGTCAGAAATATCATAAGCTGCTACAGAGGCATTTGATTTTTCATCAGTCGTAAATAAAACATCTCCAGCGCCATTAGGCCAAGCATTATGAGTAAAAGCATAAGGCGTTTCCTGGCTTAACCCAATTTGAGTAGTAGCCGCTTTATTGGCTACATTAAAGATGCTAAAATCTCCGGCGTAAACTTCTGAGGTATACATGATATTATTGTCAACATAGACATCGTGAGCATATACCGCAGGGCCTTTATCAACATATATGGGCATACCGTCGGTAGCTGCATTGGTAAATAAGTCAATGTAAATAACTCCTCCTGAATTTCTATCACAGCCTGCCAAATAGCCATAACCATTTTCATCAATCCAAATATTGTGGCAAGTGCTCAATACCCCTCCGAGGTCTGGAATATTGGGTTCCCAGTAATACCAATCGCTGCTGGTAATAGGGGTAGGTAATCCACTAAGGTCGATCACCAATAAGCCATCTTCTTCTTCATTGATGACATAAGCATAATTGCCCCAGGTTTTGATGTCGCGCCAAACCGTCGTAGGTCCAGTAGCAGTTCCCAGATCAACAGGCATTGCAGGATTGGAAACATCCAGAATATTGACTCCTTGACGGGTACCGACCAAGGCATATTCAGAACCACCAGCCTCATAGCCCCAAACATCATTTAACCTAAGTGAACCATAGGTAACGGTCGATTGCAAAGACATATTAACTTGTGCAAAAGAAGTAAGGGTAAACAAGCAGAGTAAGCAGAAAAAAGTAATTTTTTTCATGTCAAAAGGGAAGTTTAACGGTTTGTTAGAATTGTAGGGGTCTTTACGGCGTCTGTGAAAGTACAAAAAAATAGGAAATTTAAGAGGAATTGGAGGGAGAATTAATGTAGGCGACTTGACAAAAATCGACCTTGAGATAGGAGGGGTATTGTTATAGTTTGAGGTGGCTTAAAGTAAGAAGATAAATTTAAGAGAAACTAACTTACCTTCTTACTTAAGGGGGTGGAGTCATAGGACTCCGTTTTTTGGAAAAACAAGAACTATCTAGTAAGCATTATTCTCAAATAATGTACCTGGAGGTCATTGATTTTTAAGGCAATAAAATAAAAACCATTAGGGAGAGAAGCTTCGGGAGTCCAGGTCGCATTGTATTTATCGGACACTAATTCTTTTTCATCCAGAGCGGCAACCAATTGTCCTTTGAGATCATACACAGAGATCGTTGCTTTGGAATCTTGAAAAACACCATAATTAATATTGACCTGATTGGTCGCAGGATTAGGAAAAACTTCATAGATGATTCCTTTGTCCAGGTGTAGGTCGTTTAGGCCAACAGTGATTCCATCTCCATTGATCACGATATCCCAAGTGCCTTCCAGTTTATTATTGGCATTGGTGCTCAGTGGTATGATTCTGGCGCGTGCATCGAATTTGCCATCGGTAATCGAAGCGGCTTTATCGCCGGGAATATCTGTGTCGCCTTCGAAGTAGAGTTGGGTTGTGAGGGTTTCAAAACCAGGAGGAGTGATTTTAAAATGGATATGAGAAGGGCGATAGGACGATCCATTCAGGTACTTTCCGGGTTTGATGGTTTCGAAAAGATAATATCCCTGACTATTGGTTTTGACGATTCCCCGAAGATTATAAGCATCATTGTCATAAGCACCAGCATCATTGGCATGCCAGATATCAATCACTGCATCAGGAATAGCCTTCATACAATCCAGATTGAAAACTCGACCGCTAATGATCATCCGAGTACCCGGCTCTCCTTCCTTGGCCAATTGAGCAGAGCTCAGTAGGGGCGGGTTTGCGGTATAAAATGGTCCGGCACCGTAATAATCGACGGTGGTGCGGTCACAAGCGAGTAATTCCTCTTGCTGTTTTTCAGGAGCAGCGGAGCTTAGGATAGGGCTAAGTCCAATTCCTAAGGCACCTAATGTAGTGTTTTTAAGAAATTGGCGACGCTTATTGGACTTATTCATTTGCATTGAATTTGATTAGGAAATCATTTTAGAATCTAGTCTTTTAAAGGACTTTCTTTTACCCAAACGAAAGATTTCAAGTTATGTTATATTCTCTTTTTGATGTAATTGTTTTTTGGGATACCATTATTCCAGGGCGAAAGGAAATCAGAAGATTTTGGCAGGTGTTTAACGCTGTTGTTTTCTTCTTTTAATTCCATCAAACTGTCAATATCAATTTTCTTTTTAAGTCGATATCTCGCCGAACTTACACTAGTGGGTTCAATATTCAAAATTTGAGCGACTTCATCAATGGTAAGATTTAGTTTGAGAAAGATACAGTGGCGGACTTCCGAACTCGTCAGGTCAGGATATTTTTCTCTTAAATGACTAAAGAAAGTAGGGTACAATTCTGCAAAATATTTACTGAGTTCTTCCCACTTGTATTGGAACTGCATAGAGCCATTGACTTTATGGATTAAGAGATTGACATTCTTGGCCAATTTGGGTTTGTCGTGGTTGAGCTGTCGTATATCGACTTTTAACTGTTTTAGAAAATTAAGGTTTTGCTGGAAAGCCAATTCCTTTCGGGTTAGGAGTTCGTTTTTGGTGCGTAACTGTTGGAGTAACTCTTGATTTCTTGGAGAAGGAACTTCTGATTTTTGACTGGCATTTTGAATGCTATAGTAAGCCCCGAGAAAGAGGCTCAGGATAATCCCAAAAATTAAAATAAATAAGCCGAAGGTCATTGTGCCAGCAGGCTCCTTTTCAGGTTTGTCTAAAAAAGCAATGTTTTCAATTTGGGCAATCCTGTTAGAAGCCAGGTTGGCGGAGTCAATTTGGCTTTGTATTCTTACTGCTTTTTCAAAATATTCAGCTTCAGTATAAAGCTTAAATAAATGCGTTCTGCAAACTTCAATAAAATCAAGTTCGTTTTTTTCTATGGCATACTCCAGTACGGTTTCTGCATAAAAGATGGCCGAGTCGATTTGGTTAGAAGCCTGATGAGCATAAGAATCATAGATCAATGAACTGGGCGGAATAGGAATATTGTGTTGGTGAGAAAGTCGTCTGCATTCCTCCAGGATTCGTTTGGCCTGCTCGCCTCTTCCTATTTGTGCCAAGAGGTGACTCTCTTTTCTCTTCGCACTAATGTATTGGTAAGGCTTGTTCTCTTTATTGGAATAAGCAATAAGAAGATCCAGGTATTTTTTGGCCTCTTCATAATTGTGGTTCTCGATATAGATATCAATTAGATTATTATAGCCACCAAAATTGACACTGTTATTTTTGTGGCTGTAATCGATAGATTCCTGAAAATAAACTTTCGCTTTTTTTAATCTTAAGAAGTAATAGCCAGTCGCTAAGGTGTGGTATAAATAGGATAATCGAGCTGGAGAATTGCTTGCTTTTTTTTCATTAATGATCAGCTGGTTCGTCGCGATGATTAATAAATCATGTTGATCGGTCATTAGGTATAAATGGATCTTTAGTTTTTCTGTACTATAGCGAAAATCAGAATCGTGTTGGTAAAGTGGAGTCTCTTGAATTTGTTCTAAATGATACTTCGCCTTGTCATAATTTTCATTTTCTAATTGAATATGGGCGAGCCGTTTCAGTATTTTGGGGTCTACTGTTTTTGCATCCTTACCTGCTACAAGTTGAGTCAGTAAATTAGCGGCCTTGCCATAAGCTTGATGATGCTGAATCAAAGAATCGGCTACTTGTAAGACTAATTGATCAATAGGAATAGTAGCCTTTAAGAGCGTATTCCCGCTAAAGGCAAAAAATAGAAAAGCTAAATAAATTTTAATGTTTGTAATTCGGTGGACAGAAAGTACTTGTGTTTTTTTCTCAGAAGTCATCGTCATACATTTTTATTGCAAAAAAAAAGCAACCTTTCAATGGTATATTGAAAAGGAAAAGAATTTGTAATGCTAGCCCTTGAGACTAAAATTACTTTGCAATTTTTTCTGATAGTAAAAAGCTAAAAAGTATGCGGAACCAATTAATTATTCATTCTTGCATTTCCGAAAAGACATAATTGTTAGGATTTATCTGTTCTAAGCCTGCTTGATTCGATAGGAAATAATTGAAATCAAGTTTATGTTTTGAAGCCTTAGGTTTTTCCCGGAAAAAAAACAAGAATTTATTCTACTCCCAATTTAATAGAAACACGTGCACAATAAACTGTTTTAGCTAGAATTTAACATTTTCTTAAGAAAAAGACTTGCCTTTCGACAGCGTCCAGTCAGTTTTAGGACGAGAGATCGGACAATTCTAAAAAACACACCCTCAGATTTTTCTATCTTGTACCAATAAACCAACCAAATGTACTTAACTATGAGCCTCTTTTTATTATCTCTACCTTCCGCTATTCCTTCTTTACAGTTATTGTGCCTGGCATTTCTCGGCATTCTTTTTTTACAATCTGGTCTTGATAAAGTTTTTAATTACAAAGGCAATCTCGAATGGTTGACTGGGCATTTTGCAAAAAGTCCATTAAAAAACACGGTTGGCCTGATGATGCCCATGATTACACTCTTGGAAGTCCTTGCCGGACTTTGTTGTGTTATAGGGATCTTTACTTTATTGCTAAATGGGGCTACAACGATTGGCCTAATCGGAACACAGTTGTCGGCTTTATCAATTCTAGCCTTGTTTTTTGGCCAGAGAATGGCTCAGGATTATCCAGGTGCTGCGACCTTGTCAAGTTATTTTTTAATTTGCCTCTTGGGCATTTATCTCTTGGGATTTTGAAAAGATTTTTGATTGGGGTATCAAATTGGAACGGCCTAAAAATTATTGGACTACTTTGTTCCATTTGTGCTCTATCGGCCTGTTCTGTTTCTTCCAATAAAAAAATGCCGAGAGAAGCTGTCCAGTTCTGCTTGACCGACGTCCATGGTTTACCCATTGATCGGGCCAGAGTTTTTGGGATTGGAGAGGATGGCAAACGTTACCGTGCCAAAAGAAGTAGCGTCACCGGAACCTATTATATTCCCACAGAAGATTTTAACGGAACCCTCTACCTCAAGCATCTTCGCTACCAAAACGAAGTCTATTCAATAAAGGACCTTGAATCTCGTTGGCCCAATAAATCTTGGTTTTATCTCTCCTTAGGAAAAAAGAGACATGGCTTTTCGACCTACTCCGGTATCCGCTATCCTTATATCCGTCAACCCAATCGCATCGCCCTGATGTTGCATGATACAGTCCTTAATAATGCAGAAGTCTACAGACAAGAAGCGATAAAACATTTGTTGAACTTGGGAGCCGAATACGGCAAGGTGAAGGAGGAATACATCAAAGGCCATTTTCGCAAAAAGATTTTTATCGGTGATTTTCTGGCAACTATTATTTATCTACCCAAGTCCATCAATATCAAGACGCGCGTCGCGATTTCCGACTATCTCTTTTCTATAGACGATCGGGTGTTGAGCGGATTGCTATTGGGGACCAGTAATTTTCTTCAACGCGAACTAGAAGTCCGATTACTCGATCCAGAAGACAGAGCCAAAGCCCTCCTGATATTTAAAAAGGAAGAACTGTCCTTGGTCTCTGAAAAACCTCCATTCGGGAATCCCATTCCCGGATACTTCCGCGTACGAGTCCCAACATTGGAAACGGAGCAGATAATAGAAGTGATAGATCGCTTAAATGAAATGGATTTGTTTTATCCGATAGGATGAATCGTACCACCAATGGTCTGGGCAGACTTGTAAGGGAGCATTCCTAAACCTTCAAAAGCGTAAAAGCAAAGTACCGTAACATTTCTTCTACTTCATCAAAATTATCATCCTTCACCACTACATCAGTTAGGCGAGGAAGGTGTTGAGCAAAATAAATGTGGTTATTGGCCATTTCAAATAGATTACTGGCCAAGGTATGCGGGTAGGGGAATTTTGGATTAATCGCAGCAATCACTACTGCCACCTTTTCACAGAGTTTTTTATAATTCGCAAAAAAGCCTTCGACATTTTCTTTGTCC
>CALLVY010000091.1 GCA_938015925.1 uncultured Saprospiraceae bacterium | reverse complement strand
CTTGCTTATGCTTTGGTTCCGTTTCTTTTTTTTAAAACTACTGTAAAAATTCTTGGTAGTGGCCAGAGGCCAGCAACCGATTCGGTTAAAATGCAATAGCATTTACCGAGCATCCGCAGGTATATAAAAAAACTGGGGCTCAGTGAATGCTTTTCCATTCCATCCGAGATGATTCAACATTCAACTACAAAAAAAGACTCCGGAAAAAAGTAGCAAAGGTGTAATTTATTATCCCTTGTTTTTAGGCCATATTTATTTAGGTCAAATATTTCAATAAAATTCATGGCCAGGTCTCCAGCTCATTTATCCAACAAAACCCATCAACAGTAATGATTCCTTACAGTACTTCCATCGAAACTAGGTTTTTCCTGCTTCCTTATTATTATTCTCCCGTTTTCTCAATGGTTCTTTTTAAAACTTAAGAACTATTGATTTGTACTTATTCAAAACCTAAAACAACAATCGGAAATATTGCTCAAAAGTGTAATTTTTAAGCAACTACTTTATGCTCAAATTTACAGCATCACCTCCCGATAGATTAAAATAATTTATCGCTCTTTTACCAAACAAATTTTAAACAGAGGTACCGCAAATATTCGATTTCGCTCTAAGTAAAAACAGGAAAATAATTCCTCTTAACCTTTACTTAGCCAAGACCTCTATGGACTAGAGCGAACGATAATAAATATCTATTTTTTAACCATCAAATACCAACTTCATGAGATCACTCTTATTTCTCTTTATTTTGGCCTTCACTTTTACCCAAGGCCTACAAGCTCAAAACCTGGGACACGAATATCCCATTTTAACGCAATGGGAAACCTACATTCAAGATCATCAGAACGAAAGCATCCCTAATGAAAAAACCATTTTAAAAGAAAGCAAACAAGATTTAGCAGCTGAAAAAACAGCTCTAAATAAGAACGCTTACGCTGATGAAGATTTGCTACAAAGCATTAGAACCAATTACTGGCGAACTCTTTTTCTCCAACAAAACAGTGTTGAAATCAACAAAGCAAAGCTAGCTTTAAAAACAACTACAACGAACAATCATGCTAGTAAAAACGGAGCCCAAACGGGAGAAAATCCTTCGTTCTATCCAGAAAACTGTGGGGTCAACATCGTAGTAGTCGTAGATCGATCTGGCAGTATTCAGAATGGAGAAGACGTTAACATCCGTAATGGATTATTAGCCTTCATCAATAATCAAAATGCACAAAACACCAATAACACAGTTACTTTTGTTGGTATGGGACAAAATGGAAATAACGGCATTGTTATTCCTGCAATCATTTCAGAGACGGTTACCTATGGCCCGGGAAGCACCACTAGTCATACCAATTGGATCAATAATGTCCTGGATTTCAACAACCAGGAAGATAGTTGGTTTACAGGCTTTCAGGCCGCAGCTAGTTTGTCTCCAGATCTCGTTATACTCGTCGCTGATGGCGATCAAGACAATGGCGTCACGAATGAACTTGCTCAAACTTGTGCTGCAGCCAATGTATTAAAAGATGCTGGTACTCACCTCTTCGTAATCGGAAAAGATGGAAATACTTACGAACTAGGATCTCTTGCTGCAACGGTAGAAAATGCCATTGACCCTGCACCAGAAGTCGCTTCACTCCCATTAACAATGGATGATATTTCAACGCTTGATTATTTCTCTGTTGGGGACGACTTTGCAGACTTAGATGTCTGGTTGTCTGCTATCGAAGGAGTTATCGGTGGTGCAGAAGTCACTTCTATCACAGGAATAAAAGGCTACTGCCTGGAAGGATCCATTTGTTTTTCAGGAACCTACTTTTTATGTAAAGGTGTTTTCCAAAATCAATCCGCCCAATTGGTCTTTCACCAAAATGGCGTAGAGATACAATCGCTGACGATCCCCTTAAGCAATGGTACTTTTTTCAGATGTTATACCAAACAAGAATTGGTAGATTTTGGTCTTAACACGAATACAGAATATGATGTTTTTCTTTCCCTGGGAACGACCCAAGGTCCTATTATGAGTGCTCCATATGTTGAAGGAGACAATAATGATTTCCAAATAATTCCTGGTCCTGGTTATGCCACGATCACCGATATTGATGGCCCGGATGGAGCGTGTAACAATAGTAACGTTTGTTTCTATGGAGAATACGATCTGTGTAAAGGCAATTTCTTGAACTCCCCACCTGTTTTACTTTTTAGAGAAAACGGTTTAGTGATAGCAAGTGTAAATATCGGACTTTTCCCAGACGGTACTTTTGAAGCTTGCTTTACGCAACAAGATCTTATCAATGCAGGTTTATCGAATGGCGGTAGCTACGATGCTTATGTTTATTTAAATTCCAGCGCTGGTTACTCGATAACGAGCCAAGCATATATTCCAGGCAACAATAATGACTTTACCCTCAATACCGTTGGAGCTGGAGAAGTAGCGATTACAGACATCGACATCGAAAAAGATCCTTGTCTAGAATCACCAGTTTGTATTGCAGGAACCTACTTCCTTTGCCCTGGAAACAATGCCATCCCTCCTACTCAATTGGTCTTTTTTCAAAATGGATCTTCCGTAGCTTCTGCACCTATTACCCTTTTGGCCAATGGTACTTTTGAAGAATGCTTTACCAAATTGCAGTTACTCAACTTAGGATTAAACAGTAGTGAATCTTACGATGTTTTTGCTCAGGTCAATACCGATGGAGGAACCACCTTGGTCAGTCCTGCTTATACGGCAGGTTTCAATAATGATTTCCTTTTGGTAACCTATCAAGCAGAAATTGTAGAAGTACCTGAATGTGTAGAAGAAGGCGTTCCTTTCCAGATTGAAGTGATTGTTGATGGCTGGCTCAATGCCAGTGACTTTGAAAACGTTTACTCTTCTGACAACAATTACACCTATGTAAGCCATGCTGTTCAATGGCTCCAGGGAATGAGAACCAGAGTTGTCATTACTTTTATCAGTAAGACTTGTAGCTGTGCTGGAGAAGTATTGGTTTTTGATATGGTCGTTAAGGGTTGTAGTACGCCAATCTGGTTGATGACGCACGATCCAATTCCTTGTTGTGCAGACGAATGTGCTTATATCAAAATCAAAGACTGGGAAGCGGGAGATTGCTTTTATTATAATGGGAATTTGGCCAGACCATTTACCATTGTCGTGGCGAGTGGTAGTCCGATCTATGATGCGATTTCAGTTGGCAATACCGCTACTTGTCAAACTACCATTGCAGATATTAATGTAAGTCCTGGACTTCCTGGAACTTATGTGATTACTGGCAACATGATTTTTGATGATCCAAACTGTGATGGTCACGCTTGGCTTTCTTTCAATCTCGATACCAAAGAGGGTTGTTGTTCTATCGATCAGCAATTTAGTTTCCCTAAAGGTTGTACGATAAATAAAGACTGTGATATTGGGCCAGTAGTCCCTCAGATTATTGCGGACGGAAATCCTCCGGTGATGTCTGTTTCTTTAAATTTACCAAGTGGAACTACCGTTCAAGTACTAAACAACCTTACGGGTACAACCAGCACTGCAACAGTCCAAACCATTTCTTGTGCGCCCTTCTTTATCAACCAGAATGGAGGCGTCGGAGGAGGAACTCCTTGTAATGGAATCAAAATAACTGCTGCTTTCGATTTTGATTGCAGAAAAGATATTGAGCAAAACACGGAGTATAGTTACACCATCAGTTTCAAAAAATGCGATTGGATCATTGCTGGAGATTACTGTGATATCTTGACGGTTTACAAATCTTCAAGCTTTACCAATCCGGAAACAGAAACAGAAATCTCTAGCCAAGAGCGTTCTGCTCCTCTAACGGAAGCAAGCCAAAGTGGATTTGCGGAAGCCATCAAAGTTTATCCAAACCCAATCCAAACTTCTGAAGTATTAAACTTCGATTTCAGTCAATCAGAAGTAGTGGTACAGCATATTCGCATCACGGATTTGAGTGGCAAATTGATAGAAATAATCAATCCACCAAATGATCGTTCTAGCTTTAGCCATTATTTATCTACGGACTTATCGCAAGGCGTATACTTTGTATTCTTTGCATTAGAAGATGGTCGGGTAGAAAGTAAAAAATTGATTGCTATTCAATAATTAGTTTTTAGTTTTTATGAATAAATAATCATTTAGGAAATATCCTGAATTTTTTAAGACGGAACCAAGTCCTGGACTTGTGTTCCGTTTCTTTATTTAAAACACAAGATCCCTTTTTCATTAAGCTTGCAACCTTTTTCTATCCCTTCGCCTTTCTGTCACGAAATCAGTGAAAATCAATTTTACAATAAAGAGAGGCCCCTCTCTTTTCCCTTCCGAGAAAATCAAAATCCAACTCTTCCAGCTAAAAAACCTACTAAAATCAGGGAAAAACCTATATTTTCCATA
>CALLVY010000090.1 GCA_938015925.1 uncultured Saprospiraceae bacterium | reverse complement strand
GGAACCGGTATTGACTCCATTGACTAAAATCTCAAAAGTAAACGTATCGTCACTCGGATCCGTTGGTGTTCCATTGTCATTGCATAAAATGTTTTGGGAACTTGCAGTGATAGCACAAGTATTGGAGCAAGTAGCTGGCGGTAGGATTTGAATGGTCGTTAAGCAAGTAGGATCATCAACATCATTGATGTTTAAATTTACGGCACCTGCAGAAATGGGGAATGGGCCATAATTCAGGGCGATCCCATAATTTCCATTTACCGTTCCATCAGTCCAACCGGAACCCGTATTGACTCCGTTGACTAAAATCTCAAAAGTGAAAGTATCATCACTCGGATCCGTTGGTGTTCCATTGTCATTGCATAAAATGTTTTGAGAAGAGGACACAATAAGGCACGGGGCAGGAACAGAGCAAGGATCGGGAGGTGTTAAAGTAACACTAGCAAAGCAATTTGGATTGGTATCATCGGTTAGGTCAAAATTTATAATGCCATTGATGATCAAATAAGGACCGAAGGTAACCACGACATCATAAATCCCTGTGGTAGTATTGGGATCATTGGCAGACCAGGAAGTACCAGTAGCCGAGACCACAGCTGATACGGTATAGGTATCATCTAAAGGGTCATTTGGAGTGCCATTATCATTGCAATTATAATCGCCAAGCGTCACGAGCATATCGCATGCGATACAGGGCGTTGAATTAGGAATGTTTATGGTGATCGAACAAGATGGATCGTTTACATCTGTTATGGTAATGGGGATCAGGGTACCGGGAGGAATACTTCCGGCATTGATCAATTGTTGGGTGCTGAGATTCCCATAAACACCTGAGCCATTGACAATGGTTAACAGAGGAGAGGTCACAAGGTAACTGGTGCCTAAGCCTACGCCACTCGGATTTATTTCGATCACTAAAATATCGTCATCGGGAAAAAAAGGAGTCCCTGCATCGTCGCAGGTCACTAATCCCAAACCAACATCGAGGAAGTTGCAGGGCGGTTCGTTGGAACAGGGGAGCGGCGGACTTACCATTACCGCGTCCATACAGCTAGGATCAGCACTATCGGAAATGCTAAAAAATAGCGGGCCGCCTGAAATAGGATAGGGGCCAAAAGTTTGACTGATACCATAAGATCCAGAAGTACCATTAGGATCTGTAGCGGTCCAAAACGTTCCGGTTCCAGTTCCGTTAACGAGTACATTAAAAGTAAAGGTATCATCACTTGGATCACTTGGCGTTCCATTGTCATTGCATTGCAGATTACCTGGAGTGGCCGTAATGGAACAATTGTTTAAACATCCTCCGGGGGGCAAAGTGACTACAAAAGTAGTGAAGCAACAGGGATCATTTACATCGGTTATGGTTACGATAAAGCTAGTTGTATTATCCGTATTCGTCCAGGTAAAAGTCGTAGGTCCACCATAGAGACCGGTGTCCGAACCTAAAGTTCCATTAGAAACGGTAACGACATAATTACTGCCCAAATCGCCAAAGGCAAGTGGGTCTAAAATAAATTCCCAAACATCATCTGTTGGGTCATTTGGCACCCCTGCATCAACACAACTAATTCCGGCAAATCCACCATTGATGATCACACAATGAAGGCAATTCATGGAGGACAGAAAAATGGTCATGTTACAAGCGGGGTCTACGTTGTCGGTGATGGTGACGAGAAGCGGTCCGCCTGTGGTAGGGTAGTCTCCAAAATAAGTTTGATTGCCATAATTGCCAATGGTATTATTGGGATCATTGGCGGTCCATCCGGTACCCGGTCCGGCGCCATTGATGGTTAATTGATAACTAAAAACATCATCGGTAGGGTCACTTTCTGTGGCATTCCAGCTGCATCCATAGGGGCCAAGAGGTACAGACATTCCACAGGGCGGTGGCGCACAAGGATTGTTGACTACTTGCATAAAAGTCGCTACGTGAGCGAGACTTACATCCGCTACGAAAAAGAAGATAACATCAATAGATGCTGGAAATGGTCCCAAAACCGTTGGTACCCCGTAACTTCCAGTAGTCATGTTTGGATCACTCGATACCCAGGTAGTACCTATGTCTAAAGGATCAACGACTGTTATTTCCACCGTCCAGGTATCGTCGGAGGGATCTCCTGGGGTTCCATTGTCATTGCATTGGGTAATGCCTGGAGAGGGAATATCGAGGCAACCCCATCCCGCTTGGGAAAAGGAAAAATAGGGTAAGAAAAACAAGATTAGTAAATGGGAAAAGAGAGAAAGAGTGCGCTTTTTCATAAGCTAAAGATTTATTGGGGGTTACACTTTCTGAATATAAGAAGAATTTATAATGTTAAGAAATGTGTAATTGCTTTACTTTCTCAGAGAATAAGTTTGTTGGGGGCTAATCCGATTGCCCAAAGGTGTTTCTATTTCTAATTGATCTTTTTTTTTCTACCGTCTTTATAGCCTTCCTTGCCTCTCCGGAAAAACTTTAAGAAAGTGTAATTAGAAACAAAAGCACAATCGTTTACCTTCGTTTTAGAACAAAGGCAGTTTATTTTTCACTTCTAAAATCTACTCCAAATGATGCAAAAAATGGTATCCAAATTTCTTCCGTTTATTTTATTGTTATTTCTTTTTTCTTGTGCCAAAGACAATGATTTGGTTCCCCCCGAACAAGTCTTTCAAGAGGATGTTTTACAGGCCAAGGCCAAGCCTTGTGAGGTGCCTTGTCGCAAACCGGATTGGATTAATATTGGTAAAGTGGGGAGTTGTTCTGCGGCATTTTCTTGGGGATATAGTAAAAAGATTTGTGGCACCTTCATGGTTCGCTTGTACAATCATACTACGGAAGAATGGACCACTTATAATTCCGCAACGAGTCCTTTGATCTTGACTGGTTTAAATCCTTGTACCCAGTATACCGTGGGCGTTTCTCACATCACTGATAAATGTGCAAGTATTCTTTCGGAAATAAGTTTTCAAACCGATTGCAAACCATGTAAACCTTCCTGTGATATTCCTTGTGAACCCTTGGATTATTTTACTGTAGACCATCTTTCTACTACTGGAGCTACGATCAATTTTGGCCATACGCCCTCTCTTTGTGGAAGCTTTACCGTACATCTAAAAAATAATGATACCGAAGTGACCACCTATCACCATTTCGTAACGAGTCCTTGGGAGTTGACGGGTTTAGAGCCTTGTACTTCTTACACCATTGGCGTTTCTCATGTAACAAATTTAAGCGCTTGTCTTTCTGTCAAAAAGCATTTCACCACAGAATGTTCGGAGCCTCCTTGTGACATAGAGGTGCTTTCTGAGCTGTCCGTGATCACCGATCAATTGGGTTTTTCGGTTCCTGGGCTTATTGGTTTCAATGATAATGATTTTCAATGTAACGAACTTGGTGAGCTAGGAGTCTTGTGCCCATCTGCAACTTATATGAACATTACAGAACCAGTTTTGCGATTGGAACCAGGAATGGATTTTACTGCATTGTTTTGCTATTCGCTGATTCCGGTAGGAACAGTGGGGGATGTTGATATTAATATTTGGGTCGACTTTAATGATGATGGTACCTTTAGTGCGAATGAATTAATAATCGATTTTTCTTTTGGAGGTAATACTGCATTTTGTGTGAGTGGATGGGAACCAGAAAATATTCCGACAGAAGGGATTTGTCAAGTTCCTGCCCGATACATCATTAGTATTGATGCAGAGATTGTTTCTCCTTGCGAGGATATTCAATCAGGACAGGTGATTGATTTTCTGGTAGATATTGGAGATTGTAATACTGCTCCTTAGAGACGGTCTATCGGAATTCTCTTGCTTTGGAAAAAAGGAATAAGGAGTTACGAGTAAATCGTAACTCCTTTCTTTTTGGATGTAATATATTCATGATTTAAAATTTCTGAGAATAGATGCCAATCTTATTGATTTTCCAAAGAAGTAAGCAGGTGCTCAAAAATATCTATATGTTATTACTGAGTTTATTTTTTTATTAATCGAGGCGAATGGTTCCCGATCCTAGCCGTAGCTAGGTGAGGAGGTTCTTCAACGAAGAGTAATAGAAAAAGAAGCCAGAGAGAATACTATAGTTTATTTTGAACACCTGCTTAA
>CALLVY010000089.1 GCA_938015925.1 uncultured Saprospiraceae bacterium | reverse complement strand
ATCATCGAAGCGACGGATAAAGGCGCAGATGTTTTATCCTTATCCCTTGGTGGCCCTTCCACGAAGCGAAGACAAAAAGCTTATGAGAAAGCGGTAGAATATGCCAACAAAGCAGGCGCCATTGTAGTCGTTGCCGCAGGCAACAGCAATAGTGATGCCGCGAAATACGGCCCCGCCAATACACCAGGAGTCATCACAGTGAGTGCGATAGACACGATGATCAACCGTGCTAGTTTTTCTAATTATGTATCGGGTGTAAAAATGGGAATTGCCGCTCCGGGAGTACAAATATATTCTTCGATTCCTGGTAGTAAATACGCTGCGTTCAATGGGACGTCGATGGCGACTCCTTATGTCGCAGGTTTGCTAGGAATGATGAAAAGTATTCAACCAGACTTGACGACGGAGCAAGCTTATGCAATCATCAATAGTACAGGGATCGCTACTGGAGATACGCCCAAGACCGGGAAACTCATTCAGCCTGGAGCTGCGATTAATCAATTGGTCCAATAAGGACCAAAACCTCCATTCAATTTGCTATCTTATTACTTGAAAACAATTAATCTAATTTAAAACCCTTAATAATCATTATGTCCTATTCACAAAACCAATTGATACAAATTCCTCAGTCCCAGTTAATGGATGATGCCAAGCTATCGCTAAAGGGGCTATGGGGCACCGCAGCGACGGCCTATCTTGTTGTACTTCTGATTTCTATTGGCGGCAGTATTATTCCATTTTTATCCTTAATTATTTCTGGTCCATTGGCCTTAGGTTATGCGATTTTCTCTCTTAAAATTGCCCGCGAAGAAGAAGAGGTTGAAATCAGTAATATTTTTGATGGTTTTCAACACTTCGGTAAAGCCTTAGGGACCTATTTACTGATGATGCTTGGAATCATCTTGGGAATGATTTGCCTCATTATTCCCGGAATTATTTTAGCTTTGGGATTGAGCCAAACCATGTATATTCTTGCAGACGAACCAGAGATCAAACCCATGGATGCCCTTAAGAAAAGTTGGGCAATGATGGATGGTTACAAAATGGATTATTTTATTTTGGGTCTAAGATTTATCCCTTGGTTTTTCCTTTGTATTTTCACTTTAGGTATTGGACTCTTATGGTTACTTCCTTACTGGCAAGTGACGATAGCTAAATATTACGAAACCATTCGATTTGAAAATGAATCAGATTTAGAAACAGAGGGCTATGATGATATCTCTAAGCATTTAGTGGATTAACATCTACTGCTTTCTAAATCAAAGAGACCTGCTTCAAAACATTTGAAGCAGGTCTCTTTTTGTGCATACACTTCCCCTCTCCTATTCCGACTGTTTCCCAATAAAAAAGAAACAAGGCGTCCATTTAGATTTAAAAGGCATTTTAAAAAAGTCTGTTTGGCTATTGGCCCTCAAGTAAACGCCTTTTAATTTTTTTCCTTTTTTGACATCGAAGGTGATTCCTTTATTTCCCTGCTCATCAAAGTTCCGAATCCATTCTAAGGCAAATAAAACATGGCCTTCTAAAATCAAATGATAAGGCGTCATATCCACAGTAAACAATCCCTTCCTTTGCTTTTCCTGAATCAGGATATTCTCTGTCAAAATATTTTCGCCAATAATCCCGTCTTGATAATCGTAGATTTTCAAACGCATTAAAAGGCTATCGCCTTTTGCATGATTGAGCACAAAATTGGCACTCTTGATATAGGTGGGTTTATCAATAGCAATCAAGGCGCCCATCTCTGTTCCCAATTGGGGATTTCCATAAGCGATACTTGGTCCTCGGGTTTTGTTTTTGAGGCCAAACTGTTTTTCTGCGCCATTAAAACGGGTCGCCTTTATTTCTACCTCTTCTATTTTATATTCTACCGGAGTCAATTCGATGGATTGCCCTTCGGCCATCTCTGCTACTTTTAAATCCAACGATTGATAACCGATGGAAGAAAAAGTCAAGGTTTTTTCAGTTGGAATATTTTTTAAAAGAAAGGCTCCGTCCTTATCGCTGACGGTTCCGAGGCTTTCGTTTTTTACTCCAATGTTGACGTAAGGAACGGGGGCTTTGGAGGTGGCATCGAGGAGGAGTCCAGAGACGGTAGTTTGCGCGAACAGGGCATTGCTAAAGATCAGGAGTAAAAGACTGAGTAAGGGCGTTTTCATTTTTTGTTTTTTATATTTTTTAATACTATGTTCTAGGTACTCGTCCAAAAAACCTTTATTCCTTAGCTGCTTCAAATAGTATATTCAAGCGATAATGTTGTAATCGAGGTTTTCCCAAATCCGTAGCGGGAAGCCATTTGGGCATCGCCTTTATCAAACGTAGGGCTTCCTTGGTATAAGCACTTTCTGTTTTGTTTCTTAGTTTAATATTGAGCAATTGCCCATCCTTATCTACATCAAAATACGCAGTGATCAATTTTAACTCTGTGTGGTTTTCGGGGTAAATTAAATTATCGGTGATGTATTTTTTCATCACTTCCACACCACCTGGAAAAGTAGGCGACTTTCGATCCTTTTTTCGCAATGCTCTTTTCATCTCCGCGTCTTTTCGCAATTGATCAACAGCCAAAGAATCTTTTAAAGGAAAAGCAAATTGACTTCGAATTTCTGTTAGACTATATTGGTCAAAATTGGCTTTGGGTATAAAAATAAATCGCCGATTTTGACGAGCTTTAGAAGGATAAACGGTTCTTAATATCAAAGAATCTTTATCCATTTTTTCAATCAAAAATTCTTGATGGTCCACTACATAACGTAATCGAGAACCATCTTCGTCTTGCGGATTCAATAACAAGAGGGAATCTCTTATTTCAAATTTTCCATTGACATATTTGGAGCCCGGACTATTATAGTGACCAATCTTGATGGTTCCTTTATTCGTAATGGTCATGTCCAGACAAATAAAACGATCTCCAATTAGATTATCGGTCCACTCTCTGCGGATTTCCATCCATTGGCTAGAAGGGCCGCCAGGCAAATCGTATTTGTCGGTATAGGAAAAATATTCTGTTCCGTCCTTATCAATATAAGCATTGTAGGGTTGGACATAAGCAAAGCCATCCTTGAATACTGGCGTCGAATAATAAGGAGTCAGATAGGTTGGATTTTTCGCAATTTCGTATTTATGATCAATCACTAATTCTCCTTTGAGATTGATAAATCCTAAAGCGCCATTAGCATCGACCACATAGGCCAATCCTTCACTAAACATTCCTGCATAAACGATATCGGGAGTTAATTCAATTTGAGTCTGGCCTTTTTTATCGTAATAGTAAAAATGCAATTTCGCATCGGAATGTTCGATCATTTGAAAATCTCCATAATAATCATAGCCAATATCACCAGACTTCACATTAAAAAGCAAGTTATCATAGAAAGCGACCGGAAGTCCTAATGCTTTAAAACGTTCTACCAAGTCATATCCGCACCAGATGCTATCGACCACAACTTTACCTTTCGTACTCAAAATCTGTCCAGGTCCATGAACCCGTCCACTTCCGTAATTGCTATTAACGGATTCCTTCTCTACACAAAAAACATTTTCATCCAAAACTTCGTCGACATAATCGTATTCAAAATCCAGCAATTGTTTGCCTGCCCGATTGATCAATCCCATTTTCCTGGTACTCTTCTTCGTCAGAGAATAGTAGGGCAAATAGAACATATCGTGGTAGCGTTTCCATTGAAAGGTTTTGGGATTGTAGCTAAAGTCTTTCTCCTGTCCTTTTTCATTGAAAAAATAATAACTATAATCCCTTTCGTGCATGAAGAGGTAGGGATTGATTTGTACCACATTCTTTAAAAAGTGGTTATAGTTTACATTGAATATTTCTTTTCCATGAACATCTATTCCGCTGTAAATAAAAATGCTATCTAAGTCTTCCCGATACAATAAAAGATTATTCTCGATGCCAATAAATTCTTTTCTCGCTTCCCCTTCTTTTTCGACTTTAAAACTTTTCCACAGCCTCCCGGACATCCCTCTGATATGAACTTCATTATCCTTTCTAAAACAAGCTAGCGTATCCACTGCAGTAAAGCTTTTTTGAGTTTTCGCATATTCCCTAAACAACTCTTCTCCCTTTGAATCAATGTATAGATTTAAGATCACACTAAAATGTTCGTCCGATTCTTTTTCACGCGCGTGAAAGTTCATCCCATGATAAATATCACCAACTTTTTCCAGGAAATCAAAGTAGATGGGAATGATTAGCTTTCCCTTTTTATCCACCACTCCAAAATTCGATTCATCTCCTACGATGGCCACCTCTTTATACACCGCATATACTCGCTCATAAGTCGCTGGCACCAACCACTTGTCCGGATTTCCTTTTTCCACAAAGCCATAAAGGTCATCTTTTTTAAAAGGCATCCAATCCAAATCCTTAGGATTTATAGGGACATGGGTTTGCGTTTTGTAAAACTTTTCGAGATGGTACCTTCCATCTCCGTATTGTTGCGCCAATATTTCCAGAGGTAGTAATAAAGTCAATAAAAAACTAAAAAGAGCAATTTTCATTTTCATCTTGTTAACCTAGGTGCCAAATAAAATCGCTAGGAAGGTACCTCTTTTTTGGAAAGCAAAAAAACCTAATTACTCCGTTTCTTTTTCTATATCATATTCGTAATTGACGATCATGTCGTAGAAAACATCAATGCCGGTAGGAGGAATTTCTTTTAAGGTAAACCTAAAAAATAAAGTAGAGTATTTATCCTTGATGAACGGAAGTATATTTGAATGGTTTTTTCCTAAGGAAATACCAGCATCCGAACGGTCTACCATCGAGGCCACCACCACTTCTTCGTCTCCTGGCAAAATAAGAACCAATTCACAATCGCTAATGTAATTCATCAAATCTTCTCGACTATAGCTTGCCGCAGACACCGTAGAATTAAACCAATAAATCTTAGTAATCGTAACTGCTGTTGGCAAAACAGAGGACTCGCTAAAGATTTTTCCATAGATGTCTTCGTACAAAGAAACGTTATCTACTTTGAGCTGCACCGTATTTTTTCCTTCTTGGTGTTTGTACATTAAGTTAGTGGGATTAGAACTTCTTATGGTGATAAAGTCTATCCCATTGCTAGTAAGCAATCTAGGTTTACAAGCGCTAAAAAAAAGCAGAGTGGAAATCCCAAGCAGGAGTGGAATAAAAATTTTCATAGCTATTTTATTTTTTTGTTAAAAAGATTAGTTCAAAATTGGCAAACAGGCGTTTAAAAATGAATCGTCCAAATCGTATCATCTTTACCTTTTAAGGCAACCAAACCTTCTTGAAAAGTATAGTAAACCTTGACGAAAAAATGGCCTTCCTTATGAAATTCATTGGTACTGGCATAAACCTTTTCATAGGTTTTCCCTTTCAATTCTAGTTCTTCAAAAAATTCATAGCCAAAATCGTTGTTATTCTCCGCTCCATTATAAAAGGTATTTATTGGAATCGACATAAAAGGAGTTTCTCTGGTATTGAGTTGGTGGTAAGCACTGGGGACATATTTATAAAAACGCAAATACTCTCCCCAAGGGCCATAACTGTCTCCAATAGATCCGAACCTATTGGTCGCATGAACCAATATTTCTTGATATTGACGTTCTATCTGTCCGTTCGTATCGTAATATTCTCTTCGAATAAAGAAATGGCTATAATGTTGCTCTGAATGATATAAATATTGATTCCAGGCATTGGGATCCTCACAGCTGGAAGCCAGATTATAAATCCCTTCTCTATGTTCTAGAAATACAGGATGGTTAATGGTAAATCCTCCATCAGAGCCATCATTTTCTTTGTGAAATAAACTCTTTACATCAATGTCCGCTCCATAAGGTATACTTTGCTTTGCTTCTTCCGAGAGATAAAAATCTCCTATGTCTATTTTGGTAGAGCAGACATCAACCAGTATTTTTGCATCTTTTTTACAACTGGTCAATAAGACTAATAAGCAGAAAGCGGATTTAATAAGAATTTTCATAGCTTTTATTTTTCAAAATAATATCTAAAAGTGCATTGTAGATCAGAATTGAGATGCGTTGCATCGTCATTGTATAAGTTATCCGGAGTAATATCCAGTAGTCCTTGATTGAAACGAAAATCGACTTCCCAATCTTGAGAAAGGCGATATTGCAAACCTATGATTATCGCATAGCTGGTTTTCCAATAACCTTGGGAAGGAGTAAATTCCCATTGTGGTCCCCCCGAAAAAACTCTACTATCCACTCCTCTTGAACCAAAGGCATAAGAAGTTCTAAAACCAAGCGCATAGGAAACTCTAGGCAATGCCTTATACTTTGTCACCAGAGAAAGTTCAACCATACTTAGAGAGGTAACTTCTCGGTGTCTCGTCTGTGTATAAAAACTACTGCCATTCTCTTCGTTATAGAAGGTATCAATCTTGGTAAAAGAAACATCCAAATTATTTAGTTTTTTATAATTCGCATCCAGTTGTACCGACCAACGTCTGGAAAAGTTAAACTTCGCAAAGAAACCACCAATCATCGAGCGAGCAGTATTCCTGGTGGGGGCTTCTACAATTGACAGGTTGGGGCCAAAAAGTACTCCGAAATCAAATTTATTGTATTTGGGTTTTTCTGGAATTATATTGGTCAGCGAAAAAGAATCTTTTTCGATCTTCAGTTCTTCGATCGCTAATAAATCCAAGGGGTCAAAGCTAGTCCAGTCCAGGATTGGTTCTGAAGGAATTATTGCTTCGGTATTTTGCTGGAGGAGATTCGTAGTCTTGATCGTTTCCTTTTCGGATAAATAAGGATTGGATATTTCCAATGCCTTGTTTAAGTCCTCTAATTCTACACTCCTATTTTTGCCTTCTAATAGTTTACTCCGAGAGAGACTGCCTTCCTTTTTAAAGTCAAGTCCATTTCCTTGATTCGAATTTTTACGACCTTGCAAAGTAGAGGACAAATGCTTTAATTTATTGGTATCCTGATTGGCTGTTGAATGGGTCGATTCGGATGGCCGTTCTTTTTCTTTCTCAAAATTCTTTTCTATTCTTACCGACTCCCCTGCTTCTTTCGTATGGAAATCTAGCGCAGTGCTATCCTCTTTTATGTTTTTTTCAGTCGTTTCTTTAATCTCCTCGGAAGGCAAAGTCGGCTTAGTCGCTACCTCTGTTAAATCAGTCTGATTATTTGAATTCCAAACGACATTATTTAAAAGCCCAATTCCCAAAATCAAGATAAAAAGTGAAAGCAAAATCATTTTCCAGGATCTAAAAAATCCGGGTTCTTCATCCAACAAGCCCTCCATCGCTGCCCAATCAGAATCATCGCGAATTTCGGGCATTTCGTTCAGTAGCCGATGCCTTATTTTTTCCCAGATATTTTGAGAAGTATCCTTTCCGCCTTGATCCTTATTTTTCATACCTCTTCAATTTTTGTTGTAAAAGTTCTTTCGCTTTGGCTAGGTACCAACGAGAAGTTCCAGTACTAATCCCCAACATTTCAGCAATTTCTCCATGCTTATAACCATCAACAACATGTAGATTAAAAACCGTTTGATGAGTACCCGGCAATTCCTGGATGACTTTATACAAATCCTCCAAGTCCAAATGGTCTATCACCGTAGCATTTATGGCTTTGTCCACACGCCCTTCGGCCTCTACATGCTTTTTTTGATAATTTATTCTTGAGCGAACTTGATCCAAACAAACATGAATACTCACTTTACTCAACCAGGCTACAAAAGTCCCTTGTTCTTTATATTGGTTTAGGTTTTTAAAAATCTTTAGAAAACATAGATTGGCAAAAGACTTGGCTTCTCTTCTTTCATTGGTATAGCGCAAACAAATAGAGAAAACCAGATTATAAAACTCTTCATACAGCTTTCGCTGTTGCTTGCGATCTTCTTTTAGGCATCCTTCGATCATTTCGGCAAAAGATTCCAAAGCGAACACCTTCTTTTCTGCGGATGCAGAAAAGGCCAGTTGGCGAAGGTATAGATTTGGAATAGGATCAATCATCTAATAGTTCTGTTTCGTTTTATAGACAAAACGGAAGCAAATTTAAAAACGTTGGTGAAGTGTTTAAAAAAAACCAAAAAAAAGAAAAATCCCTGGAAAACAAAAGAAAAAACCAAAAGCAGGCATTTCGTTTTCGGGAAAAATCAGATAAAAAGGTACTTTTTTATTCCAAAAAAAATAAGGCATTCTTCTTTGAAAGAAGCGGGTCTATATTTTTTCACTAAGGATTAAGAAGAGGAGAAAGCAAGAATTATGTAACTAGCCAAATAGAAAAGCTCAGGCGATCATTTACTAGACAAGTAGAATTCTTCCTTATTAAAAAAGGCGATCTCTACAAAAGAGGTCGCCTTTTTTAATCTAGAAGTTGTTTAATAATGGAGGTTGAAATTAGTTGTAAGTGCTTGATTTTCAAGACGAAGCTCCTCCTCGATAAACTCGGAGCAGGCTATTCTTTTTTCGTAGCCTTAGCTACGGTGAAAAGAATTAGCTGAAGTATTGAAGATCAATGACTTGCAAATAAATCATCAATCTATTTTTAAACAACTTC
>CALLVY010000088.1 GCA_938015925.1 uncultured Saprospiraceae bacterium | reverse complement strand
TTGCACTAAGCAGGTAAGCTTGCTTAATGGACACACACTCCTAGTTCCCCATGTAGCAAATTGCAATGAGGATTCTTACACTACAACAAGATGTAGCGTATTCTATTTTTTTAAAATTCGAGACAAAAAAGAAGTTTTTTTTCCAGATTTGGTTAGAAAATTTAATTCCTACCAATAGTTTTTTTGAAGCTGAACTGTTCAAAGTAGTAAGGACTTTTTACACCTCAACAATTATTAATCCCTTTGCTTTGCAAAAGGTTAGCAGGGTATGCTATTTTTTTATTTTATTCTTTGTTTTGGTTGACCACAGGGTTTAGTTCTCTTCGTTCCTGAACTTCCTTCTTCGGAATGTCCAAGGGCGATTTATTTTAATTTCTTTCTTAAGCTTTTTGCTTCCTCATAACGATCTGCTTTTGGATTGTTAGTCAACAGTTCCAAATAAGTTTTTGCTTTGGGCAAATCATCTTGACGAATGCTCAGTAAAGCCAGGTACCAAATAGATTGATCTTTTAGTAAAGGATCATTAGAATGATAAATGGTTTCGTATTCTTGTTGAGCTTTTTCTAATTGATTGTTTTCGAGATAGCTATTGGCCAAGCCCATGCGAATCAATTGTTGAGCAGGTGTTTCACTGACGATTTCTTCGAAGATTGGAATAGCAGATTTGAATTTTCCTTGTCGATAAAGATCATTTGCTTCCATCAATTTAGCGGACGGTGCATCCCCTCTTACTGCTAAAGATAAATCATAAGGAGAGTAATTCTGGGCAAATAATTTTTGAGTATTGATTGGGCGAGAAGAAAACCAAAATAAAGAAAGTACCAATAGAATAGAAGCAGCGGCGAGCCAAGGCATCCACCTTCTTCGAGTTTGAGGGCTTTCTAATTTTCGTATGGGGCTTGTGGATTCCTCATCAGAGGATGAATCCGCACTTGGGTTTATTGATTCGTGAATTTTTTGTAAATCGGATTTAAGATTTAATCTTGCTTCTGCCTTTACCCCGTTGATCAATCGTTTGGCAATTGCCAATTCCTCTTGCAATTCTTTATCGGTATCTACTTCATTCAGAAAAGAGGCTTCTTCTTTTGGAGAAAATTTCCCCATCAAATATTCGTCAATTTTCGTTAAATTCTTCATTAGAAAAGTAATTTTTAACAGACGGTAGCACCGTCTTTATTCCCTGGATTCTTGAAATAGCTCTCGTAATTTTGCCATACATCGAGCTTTTTTGTTCTTTGCGACTTTCTCATTAGCTAAATTCATTTCCATTGCTATTTCTTGCATACTTCTATGTTGGAAGTAAAAAAGGGTGAGGATTTCTTGACAGGCAGCTCCGATTTGGCTCATTATGCCACGGAGAAGAAATTTTTGATCTTCGTAAGGATCATCAAAGGGGATATCCAAGATTGGTAATTGTTGGATATTTTCTGTCGGAATCTCTCGATTGGAAGCTTTTCGCAACCTTTTAAACCATAAATTTTTACAGACTGCAAATAAAAAAGTTTTGAGCGTACTCGTCCAAACAAAGCTGGGAAGCTGTACTTTTTCGTACAAAACAACCAAACCATCTTGAAAAATATCCTTTGCATCCTCTTCCGTCCCACTATTATCTAAAACAAAACGAGCTAATCCTCCATAATACTTCTCATACATATAGCTCAATGCCTTGTTTCGTTCTGATTTTAAAGAAGATTTTAATAGTGCGATCAAATCTTGATCATTATAAAATTGCATTCTTATATCTGTTTATACCTGTGGAAATTCAAACGATAGCATAGGCCATCATTTTTTTTCTAAAATAGTAAAAGTATACGTTAAGTATAATACCATCAGTCAAATAATAATCTTATATTCTTCCTTCAAGTTAATACCCTTCCAAAAACTCTATTTTTCTTAAGACAGTCCCTTATCTAACAACTTTTCTACCCCTTTTTGCTATCCTTTCCAGAATAGAGGGTATTAAACTTATAATTATTAGAAACAAGATCACAATAATAAGCAGAAATCTTGTTTCTAGTTAAAATCCAGGCCTTTTCATTCTCCAGCTCTAATTCCCATTAAAATGGAACTCACTTGTAGGTTTGGATAGTTTTCTAATAGTCTAAAAACAAAAACAATGACAAAATTTACAAACCTCCAGCTATTCCTCTCATTATTTTCGTTGGTCTTCTTCTCTTTTATCACCAACACACAAGCTCAAACTCCTGAAAAGAAAATTAATGTTATGAAAATTTGTGCCGAGAGTACCTCCGGCATTCAACATCCTGGTTGTACATCAGGAAGTTATTTTACCGAATTGGATTCGGATTGCAAAGGAATAATCTACCCCAATATCTACCTAACCAATATCGTTGAAGACCCCATCTTAAATCAACACTACGCTCTTCCTACTTACCTTCCTAATATATACATTCAACATGAAATGTATCCTGAAAATCTAGAGCTATCTGGCCCTTATGATTCAGTGGAATATATTGGATTAGACCTTTCTGCCAGTGGACAAACCATTGAGGTCTTCGCGATTAGACTGGAATTAGAAGTCGCTTTTGATAGTGGTTCCTGTAGGGAATCGGGGCCTAATGGCGTCAATAATTTTACCCGTTCTGTCGCAATGGTTGCTCAAGGCAAAATAGGCAATACTTTTGCCCCTTACCCTATCCATAAGTATTCTGAACCAGGGCAAGCTTTTTCTTGCGACGATTTTTATGATACCTGGTGTGATTGCCATGATGTCTACTTCAATGGAGATCCTTGTGAAGAAGAGCCTATTCCTCCGGTTTATGACCTACTCATTTGTACTTTATGTGGCTCCTGTGGAAACGACATAGGCCCTACCGTACCAAATGAACCTGCGGTGCACGAGAAAGAACAACAACCAAGACTCGCTGCTCCGGCTGAAGTCGAAGTAAGTGAACTACAAGTCAACCCCAATCCTTTCGACAACATCATCAATTTCTCTTTCTACGCAACTATTGATGCACCCCTGACTTATACCGTTTACAATCCCCAAGGTAAAATGATCTTACAAAAACAACAAAATATAAAGTCAGGAGTTTTTCAAAGTAGTATCAATGCTGATGATCTTTCAAGTGGAATTTATTATCTTCACATTCAACATGGTCATACTCAAAGTGTCCAAAAAGTAATTAAGTTATAACAAGACAGGATGGAAATTAATTCTTCCATCTAAAAATAGCCTATTTATAGCTTCGCAAAGTAGGATGACAAAATAAACGCATTTTAAATGCTTCCTTTATTTTATCCCTCCACTTGAAAGGTTTTTTTATCAACTAGCCTTGGTATTCGGATTCGTCCTGATACCAAGGCTTAGCTGATTATATTTGGAATTTATAGCGCGTTTTTTTCCAAACATAAGTGATTGCACTTAAATATAAGCTTATGAGAAAACTAATTTCCCTTCTTTTTTATGGGGTAATTTTCCTAATTGCCCCTTCCGTTAATGCCCAAGCGAATCAAAAGGATCCGATCACAGATTCTCCAGGAGAGACTGATGTATTCATTGAAAAAGCGACACAGGTGTTTTTGCAAAATATAGACAGCTCTATTTATTATTTTCAGCAAGGCCTACCTTTCTACGAAAAACACAAAAATTGGATCAATTATGTAAAATGTAATAATGGCCTGGCTTCCTGTTATTATTACAAAGGGGATTATGAAAACAGTTTGTTTTTTATGGAACAAGCTCAAATTTCTGCCAAAGAAAACATTGGAGAAAACAATAGTGCTTATACTTCTGTACTCAACAATCTGGCACATATCCACTTAGAGAAAGGAGGATACGAACAAGCTTTAGAAAAATATTTTAAAGCATTGGAGATCGAAGAAAAAATGGGAAATCAAGATGAAGTTATCACGATCTTAAATAATATTGGTGTCAATCTTTCCAGAAAAGGAGACTTGGATGAAGCGGTGCATTATTATACACAGGCACTGCAATCTAGAATTGATTTATATGGACTCAATGATGTAAGAGTTGCGGATAGTTATATCACTATTGCCCGGATTTTCCAAAGAAAGAATCAACAAGATACGGCTCTAATTCTTCATCAAAAAGCGATTGATCTTCTTACTGCCCCCAACATGCTGAAAGGCGAAATTGCGATCAGAAGACAAATCAGTGCCCATTTAGAAATGGCTAGTATTTTTGCGGATCAAAATAGTGCAAGCGCTTTAAAAAACAATTTAGCTACCGCCCAATCGCTTTCCCTAAAACACCTCGACCAACCCGCTATAGAAAATTTCAGCATCTTGGGGCAATGGCATAGCAAGCGAAATAATTTTACACAAGCTCAGCAAAACCTGGAACGAGCATTAGATTTATACACCGAAGAATATCAAACATTTGATCGACACCCATTGATTGGTCTTGCTCACAAAGACCTGGCTCAAAACTATTTCTCCCAAAAAAAATATAAGAAAAGCCTCCAAAGTTATCAACAATCCATCCATCATTTCTCCGAAGACTTTGACCATCCTAACTTCTTCGTAAATCCTACAATGGAACAATTGATCGGGGACCAAGACATCCTTGAAATTTTAACGGGGAAAGCACAATGCCTATTAGAAATCTACCACCAAAGCAAGGATGCTGATTTTTTATCCGCCAGCAATGCCACTTATCAATTGACTTTGAAAATGATTCGCTTACTGCGTCAAGACCTGCGGGCGATAGGGTCTAAAGAATATCTGTCTGAAATAGTTATCCCTATTTATGAAGGTGCATTAAATGCTTTACTCATTAAAAACCAACAGCAACTTTCTGAAAATTCTCTGGAACAAGCTTTCCATCTTTTTGAAAGTAGCAAGGCCATTTTATTGCTCGAATCCATCAATGAAAATACCGCCAAAGGATTTTCGGGCATCCCCGATTCTCTGCTGCTTAAGGATCAAAGTCTCAAAAATGATTTGCTGTTTTATCAGAAAAAAATAAGAGAAGAAAAGTCTCGAACAAGTGATGCTAAAAACACAGATAAGCTCCAAAAATTAAAAGACAAATTATTTAAACTCCGACGGCGTCACCAAGAACTTATTGCTACTTTTGAAAAAGACTATCCGCGATACCACCAACTAAAATACGACACGCATCTTGCCGACATCAAAGCGGTACAACAAAAACTCCCTAATGATCGAAGCGCTATGATCGAGTATTTTATGGGAAAAGAAAATCTCTATCTTTTTTACATCAGTAAAAAAGAAGCCAGAATGATCTCGTCTCCCAGAAGCGAAAAACTATCCGAAAATATTGACCAACTCCGCAACCTCCTAAAAGATCCTTATCCCAAAGACCTTTTACTCAGCTACCAACAATTCACTCATATTGCTCAGCAACTGTATCAACAAATCGTTGCCCCCTTAGAAATACCTGATCAAATTGAACAACTTTTCATCACACCGGATGATCAAATCTGCTACATTCCTTTTGAAGTTTTACTCTCCAAAGCGCCAGTATCCAGTCAACTTGATTTTTCGCTTGATAATCTAAATTACCTCATCAAAGATTATCGAATCAGCTATAACTATTCCGCTACCTTGTGGTTGCAAAACAAAACGAAAGCTTCTAATAATCGCAAAAACTTTATCGGATTTGCACCTAGCTTTGGAACCGATCAGGCTTCGCAAAATCAAAGCACACGAACTTGCGAAAAAGACCAACTTTATCAATTACAATGTACCTCGAAAGAGGTGCAGCAATTGGGGCAATTGCTTTCTGGTGAGACCTTTATTGGTCAAAGTGCTATCAAAGAAAATTTTAATAGAAACGTCAGTAATTACCGAATTTTGCATTTGGCTACTCACTCTTGTTTGGATGATTATGATCCGATGGAAAACAAAATATTCTTTACGGATGGTTTCCTCTCCAATTACGACTTGTACAATCTTCATTTGAATGCAGACTTAACCGTTCTTAGTGCCTGCAATACAGGCAATGGGCCCTTGCTACGAGGCGAAGGGGTGATGAGTTTGTCCCGAGGTTTCATTCATGCCGGTTGCCCGAGTACGCTCATCAGTATGTGGGCGGTAGAAGATTGCACCACTGCAGATTTAATGATGGCTTATTATCGACAATTGAAAAACGGAACAAACAAAGAAGAAGCTTTGCAAACCGCTAAACTTGATTATCTCCGCCAAGCAGATCGCTTACATTGTCATCCTTTTTACTGGGCTCCTTTTGTACAATTTGGAGAAACGCAGGCATTGGATCTGGGGCAAGGTTTTTCTATGATCCAAGCGGGAGGCGCTTGCCTTTTAGGGCTGTTCTTTTTCTGGGGAATATTTCTATTTAGAAAAAAATAAGAGCCTTCTTTTGTGGAGTCGTTTTTTCAAACAGGACAAGCTTCTCCTAGTTCTTTCTTTCCTGAAAAACAAAAAGGTAATAGCCTGAGCTATTACCTTTTTGTTTTCTTTATTCGCAATAAGATCTAGACCTGATCCCTATTTATCCACCAATGAGTACCGTAGGTGCCCCAAGTACAATGGTTCCGCCATGAGCCGTACTATCGCCCATTCGGGCTGCTGGTTTACCACCAATAAGAACGGTAGCAGATCCAGAGACAATAGTATCCGGAGGGCCAACACAGGTCAGCATATCTCCTACTACCGCCGCTGGAAGCCCTGCAATTAAAACAGTAGGCATTCCTGGGCCAAGGATTGGGCCGCCAACATGCGGTACCGGAACTGGCGCGGGAGTTTGCATTGGGCAACTGTGAAAATCAGTTAATCTGGCTGCAGGTTTCATCTTTTTAAGTTTAAGTAGGAGGACAAATTTTCACTAAGATATCGTCTACTAGCGAATAATGACAACTTTCCGAGTACTTATTTTACCTTCATTTTCTAAGCGAAGAAGATAAACACCAGGATTATAGGCTACTTCCAGGTAGTGTTCCGTTCTATCTGCTGGTAAAACAGACTCCATCATAATCTGTCCTTGCACATCTATCAAAGATAATCTAGTATCCGCTTGTGTTTCTGGAAGCGTCAGAACAATAAAATCATTTGCGGGATTGGGATGGACTACAATTGCTTCGGCATCGATACCGATCGTTCCAACCGTATTGGTGCTAAAAGTATTTATTTCCGAGAAAGAAGTTCCACAATCGTTTTGAACAGAAACTCGCCAAAAATAAGTACCCGAAAATAATTCGATAGGGAGATCTATTGTTCTTTTATTCGGAAGTGTTTCAGAAAAAACCAGACTTCCAGCAAAATCATTAGGGTCGGTTGCCAATTCAAATACATAGGTTTCAAAAGGTGATCCATTCCAAGAGAAAGTTGGACTAGTCCCTATATTCATAGCGTCATTGACTGGTTCGTCCAAAGGCGTTACTGGTGGGACGTCTTCAAAAGAGGAAATAATTAGATCTATATAAAAATCCTGCCCAATAGCATCAATAGCAGTAACTCGGATGGGCCCCAAATTTGTAAGGCCAGAGAAAGTAATTGTAACATTACTATTTGGAGTAGCTGGATTGGCACTATAGTCTACGGTAGCGCCTGCTGGCAAAATTGGAAGATCCAAAGTAACTTCGCCATCAAAACCTTTTCCTATCTCAATATCAAATTCTACCTGATCCAAGTTCGTACAATAAGCTTTGTTTTTATTTGCGCTTGATAGCGTTGCATCAATGGGATAATTACCAGGAGTTACCCCCAATAAGAAAAGACCAAAAGTCATGTCCGATGCTAAAATTCTACCAGAAGGTAATTTGGAATAAACGCCCCAATTTCCTGCGAAGCCACCATTCGATCCATCATAGGTATCATGAAAAGCTACTCGAAAGGGTTCTTCTGGATCCGAGATATCATAAATTTGTAAGCCATCGTAGTAATAAGAGATGTAAAGATAATCACCTGTAATCATCGCATTATGCGGAAGGTTGGCATAAGGAGTTCCTACATTGAATCGTTTCTTTATTTCCAAGTCAGAAAAATCAGTGACGTCGATGCTTTTGATATCTGCCCCAGTGGTTTCTTCGCATAGAAAATAATGGGTTCCTTCGTCATTGAGCCATCCAGAATGATTGTATCCTTGATTGGGGTAGCTGGTCATGTTTCCGAGAAGTTTGATATCTGTTGGATCATTGGTATCGTAAATCCAAAGGCCATTATCCTCGCAATTGAGATAGGCAATATTGTCTCTGACAAAAAGGTCATGTTGCCTTGGTGGTTTGAGTCCTGTTGTTTCAAAGTTAACTCTTGTTGGATTTTCTGGATCGGCCAAAGACAAAAACCAATTGAAAGTCTCCGTGGTGTATAATCGGGCATTGTCTTCATCGATAAAGATATTATGGCTTCGGACAAAAAACTCGTCAGAATCATAAACTAATTTTACAGAATTGGGTAAATCTGAAAAATCCATAATCTGCAAAGAACTTTGGCCTTCGTCACAAACTGCATATAAATAACCGTCATAATCGTGATAATCCCGATGAATGTTATTACCAATAGAATCTCTACCCGCGATAAAGAAAACTTCTTCCAATGGATCGGATTCGAGATCAATAAAATGAGTCCCTCTTACAGAACCAACGATTCCATATTCGTGACCATTTACACTAATTCCCCAAACTTCATTATAGACTCCAAAGCTATGAGGAGGCAAAGAAGGATTTGTCCAATTACCCAAAACTTCAACTCCGCCAGACTGAGCACTTAGTGGATGTAGAGAAAATAAAAGAGAAAAAGCGAATAGAATAGAAAATAGAGATTTCTTCATGTTTCAACAATCTTAAATTAATTTTTAAATGTGGTTTAGGTAATTCTATCACCACTTAAGAAAAGGCATTTGTAAGAAATTAAATTCTTTAATACTTACGAATATTTGAGATTTAGGATTCACCTAAATAATTACCTGCGGCGGACTAGTCCGACAAGAATTATTATTTTAGTCTAGCTTTGATCCCATTAAAATACAAAATAAATCCAGTATTGTCTTGTCAGAATCTACCAAGTGCAGCAAAAGACAACTGAATGACTAATTAATCAGGTAGGACAACAGCTGTTCGTTCTATTTAACAAAAAAGGCCTTCACCCAAAAAGGGCAAAGGCTCTTGAAATAGGAAACTTAAACTTACTATCTTACAAGAAGGCTTTTCCCTTCTTTATTTTCTTTTATAATTTGACGCTGAGCCCCAAATTAAAAATGGAGACTCCATAACCTACTTCTCCATAAACGCCTAATCTCTTGGTCAACATCTGTTGTCCACCAATAAAGGCAGAATAAATTACTTTTCCATTGGTCGTCGTTGGGTAAGTGAGTTCATCATTTCCTACGATTACCGGAATATTGGTGACCTTGCTTACGCTATTATAACCAAGCATTAGCCCACCATAAAAACTAGTTTTATTAATATCATAATGTACAGAGGATCTTACACCGAGCATAAATTGCTGGCTATCACTAGATCGTGGAATCACCTTATGTTCAGGTAGATCTGAGCTAAAAGAAGTCGAGGCAAAAGCCGCAAAGACTCCAACAGAAGCATTTTTAGATACTCTATAATTAGCACTTAAAGAAAGTGGCGGAACGACGGAAGTCATATTCGGTGAAGCTGCGGTAGGTAACAGTCCTATTCCAGCATTCATAATAAAATCTCCTTTCTTATAAGCAGGTGGATCAAAAGGCTGAGCGCTAGCGATCTGACTAGCAAAAAAGAAGGTCATTAGGGCGAAAAATAATTTGTTGTTTTTCATCTTATTTCATTTTAAAGGTGCAAAAAATGCAATAAATTCTAGCCCTTACGGGGGGTACCCATAAGAATCTTGTGTTTAAAAATGTTAAAAAAATTGCTAGTAAATTTTTACAATAAGATTAAGTTTTCCACTGTGAGTTTAAATATTGTTTTAGCTTTCTTGTTGTTTCTTATTCTTGATTAGTCAGAATATTTTTGTGTACATAAGGTAGATGCGTTTATATTGAATTAGACTACATCAATCAGACTTTTTTTATGGATAATCGTCACTCTTTCCTTTCCTTGCTTCCATTTGTCTTTAAACCTTTTTGCCAAATTGTATTCCTAATTATAAGACACTAAAAAGATGGTTTACCCTTAGTTTAGTTTCTTGTTTGACTACCAGTAGACACTTTAGCACTACTGGGTTTCTTTCTTAATAATCTAAGCTATTTTCATCCCTGATATCATCCTTAATAGTCTTAAAAATCAGGTTTACAAAACCGCCTATTCAATATCATAACGCAAAGGTACAGTAATGGAACAGATAAATAATGTTAAGTTTTATCGCTCCATTTTAACACAAAATATATCCTTCTGAATGATCCTCTTTTTACCCAATAATCAGTATCCTGATTTATTTTTCTCCACCAATATCATCTCCAATTTTGGATTTGAGCACAAAAAATTTTTTTCGCTTTTTTTTTATTTATTTTCAAAACAAACAAAAAAGTCCCGTTATAGTAGAACGCCTACTATTCCTTAGTTTTTTCCCTTAGGGAATTGCCAGTATGTTTTTTTTGAAAAGGTCTAAAAGTCAGGTCAGACAATTTTCAAAGCTTTATTTATATTTTTCTGTGTCGTTGAAGCGGCGAACCACCTTCGTCAATTAATAACTTACTATAGCAGTATATTATTGTTTACTTCTACTATAAGTATACACACAAGATACGTCAGAGTCTTCTTAAAGTCTCTTAAGAAATATTATTGTTTTGTTAATTTCCTTAAAAAAAAATTTATGCAATGCCCTTTACTTTCAACACCTAATAAAGATAAGCCTACAGCCATCTAAGGTTATTTTATTTCTTTTAATTACCTTAGCCTCAGAAACTTAAACATAATATCCAAAATGAAAATCCGAGCCTCCCTCCTAATCCTGCTATTAAGCCCTCTATTCTTATTCTCCCAAAAAATAGACGTTGATTTACTCAAAGGAATCAAAACCAGAAGTATTGGCCCAGCAGGTATGAGTGGCCGGGTAACCAGTATTGATGTAGATCTCCAAAATACAGATCGTATATTTATTGGTACAGCCTCCGGCGGAGTTTGGAAATCAGAAAGCGGAGGGATTACCTGGGAGCCGATCTTTGATAAAGAGAAAGTTCAATCCATCGGAGCAATTGCCATCAACCAAAATAATCCTAGCGAAATATGGGTTGGAACCGGAGAAGGGAATCCCAGAAATTCCCACAATAGTGGCCTTGGTATTTATAGGAGTATTGATGGGGGAAAAAGTTGGACCCATATGGGACTGGATAAAACGCGCTTGATCCACCGGATTATTATTCATCGCGACAATCCTGATATTGTATACGTAGCCGCCCTGGGTTCCGCTTGGGGCCCCAACCCTGAACGCGGTGTCTTTAAAACTGTCGATGGTGGAAAAACCTGGAAAAAAATATTGTATGTCAATGAGGGAACCGGAGCCGCTGACCTCGTCGTAGATCCCAGCAATCCAAATAAATTGATTGCCGCCATGTGGGAATTTGGCCGGAAGCCCTGGACCTTCAATTCTGGTGGCGAAGGATCTGGTTTATATCGTTCCTATGATGGAGGAGAAAACTGGACAGAGATTACTGGAGAAGATGGATTGCCCAAAGCGACCCTTGGTCGAATCGGACTCGCCATTGCTCCATCCAAACCTAATACTATTTATGCCTTAGTCGAAGCCGATGAATTTGCCCTTTACCGATCTACCGATGGGGGTCATAAATGGAGCAAGCGCAGTAGCGATAAAAACATTGGCAACCGCCCCTTCTACTATGCCGATATTTTTGTAGATCCCCAAAATGAAAATCGCATCTACAGTCTCTGGTCCGTTGTTTCCAGAAGTGAAGATGGTGGAAAAACTTTTGACGTCATTGTCCCCTACTCTGGCGTACATCCAGATCATCATGCTTTTTGGATTCATCCAGAAAACCCCAATTACATCATAGAAGGAAATGATGGTGGACTCAACATCTCCAAAGATGGTGGTGACAATTGGCGCTTTATCGAAAATCTTCCGCTTGCCCAATTTTACCACATCAATTACGACATGGAGATTCCTTATAATGTTTGTGGTGGGATGCAAGACAATGGCTCTTGGGTAGGTCCCAGTGCCGTATGGAAAAGTGGAGGTATCCGCAATGGCGATTGGCAGGAAGTCGCTTTTGGTGATGGATTTGATGTAGTGCCTCGTCCCGATGATAACCGTTTTGGATATGCGATGTCGCAAGGAGGTTACCTCTCCTATTATGATCGGGAAACCGGAGACAACAAATTTATTCGCCCTGTTCATCCTGATGGAGATTTTTTGAGGTTCAATTGGAATGCGGCGATTGCCCAAAATCCTTTTCACAATTGTGGTATTTATTTTGGTAGCCAATATGTACACAAAAGTCTCGACTGTGGCAAAAGCTGGGAAATCATTTCTCCCGATTTGACCACCAATGATTCTACCAAACAAAAACAAGCCCTTAGTGGTGGTCTCACCATTGATGCTACTCAGGCTGAAAACTTTACCTCTCTACTCGCCATCGCTCCCAGTCCACTAGATGAAGACATCATTTGGGTAAGTAGCGATGATGGTCAATTGCACTTGACTCGCGATGGTGGAAAGAATTGGACTAATCTGAGCCAAGGTTTGGTGGGCTGTCCGAAAGGAAGTTGGATTCCGCAAATTGAATTGTCTGCCAAGAACAAAGGAGAAGCTTTTGTAGTGGTCAATAATTATCGCAGGAATGATTGGAAGCCTTATGTTTTTCACACCAAAAACTTTGGCGAAAGCTGGACGCGAATTGCGGATGAAAATAAAGTGTCTGGTTATGCACAGGCTATTGTACAAGATCCAGAAGAAAGTCGATTGTTGTTTTTAGGAACGGATCACGGATTGTATTTTAGTATTGATGCCGGGACGAACTGGAATAAGTGGAACCATGATTTCCCATCGGTTTCTACCATAGATTTAAAAATACATCCTCGAGAACACGATTTGATCATTGGTACTTTTGGTCGTGCTGCTTTTATTCTGGACGACATCCGTCCTTTCCGCGAATTGGCGCGAAGCAATGGAAAAACACTAGACCGTCCGTTCAAAGTTTTTCCTGCACCAAATGCCTACCAAGCTTCTTTTGCTTCTGTAGACGGAATGCGTTTTGCCGCGGATGCTGCCTTTAAAGGAAAGAATAAAGGTAGAGGTGGCATGCTCACCCTTTGGGTAAAAAAAGACGAGAAAAAAGAAAAGGAAGAAAAAGCAGAGGCCAGCACTTCTAAAAAAAGCAAGAAGAAAAAGAAAGCGAAAGAAAGCCCTTCCGAAGAAGTCAAAAAGGATAAAGAAGAGGATAAAAAAGAAGGCAAGGATAAAAAGTTAAGTAAGGGCAAAGTAAAAGTTCAGGCATTCAATACTAGTGGTGACACTCTATATACCTTTTACGAAAAACTCAAACCAGGGATGAATCGCATTCAATGGAATTTGAGGCGCAAAGGAACCGCCTTTCCATCCTGGCGAGAAACCACTCCGGAGTCAAATGATCCTTGGGGACCAAGAGTCAATCCGGGAACTTACAAATTGGTATTTATTTATGGCGACCATCGAGATTCTACGGAAGTCACTGTATTGGCTGATCCAAGAATCCCCAGAAGCCTCCAGTCGATTCAGGCACAAGATAAAGCATGGGAAGAGTATGAAGGTGTAGTGGCTAAAGCAACCGAAGGTTTTGATCGATTGAAGGAGGCGAAAAAAACCATTAGTCTGGTCAACCAACAATTGGTCAATCTACCAGATAGCACGCAAAAAACTTTTAAAGACCTGGGCTTAAAAATGAAAGACAGTATCGCTGTAATGATGAAAATTTACACCCAGCCCAAAGATAGCAAAGGTATAGATAGTGTAACGCCTACGATGAATCGAGCTTTATGGCAAGCGAGTTCTTACCTCTATGATGCGGATGGCAAGCCAGGACAAAATGCCCAACACGCTATTGATCATGCAAAGCGAGAGGTCGAGCAGACGCTGCAAAAGATCAACCATTTCTTCGAAAATGGATGGATGGAATATCGAAAAGAAGTAGAAGCTAAGCCAATGGTTTTGTTTAAAGATTGGGAGGAAATAGAATTGGATTAATGTTTTCTCTTTCCTTGTAAAAAAAATGGCTCACTGATTTCTAAATCGTTGAGCCATTTTTCTATGCTGAATTATTCTGATAATTCGGTGTATTGGAACCACTGGGCTCCTTGAATGTTGATGTGTTCTTTCCACTTTCCGGTCATATTTTGAAAACCCTTTTGTCCTTTGTGGTAAGTGGGGTAACTTTTGTTTTTGGGATGATCTTCTATCCAGGCACTCTTTTGATTTTCCTGGACTGAAAAAATTGGAAGAATTTGCAACACTCCTTCTTCAGGTGCCAATGCAGGAATTCGGTAATCGTGAAATTGATACATACTTTTGCCACTTTTGAAAATATCCGAAGTCTGATAATAATGGATCAAGACCCGATCACACCATTGACCAATGTCTTTACATTGCGCTCGACTCGGTTGGCCGATATACGTTTCGCATTTTAGACGAGCTGGATGAGTCAGTGCTTTCACCTTTTTTAATTCTGAAAAATAAAAATCATAAGCCTCTTTTTCTTTACAAGCCAAGGCTTTCTCTGCTAGGTAAGTGGGACAATAATAAGAGGACAATTGTTCCTTATTCCAAAACTCAAACTCCAGGTTATAAACATCTATGCTAAAGAAAATACTTCCTTCATATAGTTTATTGTATTGATCGATCGCTTCAAAGGATTGGGCGGTTTCTCCTACCGCTCCGATTTCCATGATTCCAAATTTGGATTTGGCCTTTTTGATAAACTGAGCCAAAGCTTGTGATTCTTCCAGATCGGTCAAGTCGTACATGCTTTCATTGATCTCTTGTAAATCATACAGCAGGAGGTAATTAAAACCTTCCCGTTCTGCAAATTGAAGCAAGGCCAGTTCCTTATCTTTTTTTCCAATAATGTCTTTAAATCCATCGACATTCAATCCCCTCACCTCCTGAATAGGTATTGGTAGATACATGCTAAAAAAAATGAAACAGGAAATAACTAGGAACAGGATAAACAATCTATTATAAGGACTCATAGCAATAGGTGTTTTCAAAATAGTTTAGAGCATCTTAAAATTTAAAACTTCGGGCAGAAGCCAATTTCAATACGACTCTTAATTTTTCGGGGTAACAGGCTAATACTGCAATTATGATTCCAGATTGCTTTTAGTCCCTGGAAGCCTTTAGAACACCTTTATCTATAAGACTTTTACAAAAAACAGTTAAGCAGATGATCAAAATAAACTATAGTATTCTTACTGGTTTATTTCGGCGGGCTCCATACAAGCCTTTTTTCATTACTCGTCGTTAAAGAACCGCTTCCTTTAGCTATGGCTAAAGTCAGGAGCCTTCGCCTCGATTAA
>CALLVY010000087.1 GCA_938015925.1 uncultured Saprospiraceae bacterium | reverse complement strand
GTCCATTTCATCGGTAACATCGTCGGGACTAGCAGGAGTTGCTCCTGGAGTTAGGTCAACTTCACAATTAACCGTTACATCCGCAGGGGTAGTAAAGGTTGGCTTGGTCGTATCGTCAATAGTAACGGTAAATTGAACTCTGTTACTCGTGTCTACACCAATTTCTGCTACCCGTAGGAAATAAATACCTGCAAAAGGAGCAGTGGTACCGTCGCAATTAAGCGTAACTGCACCAGGAGGAAAAGGGTTGTCGAGTTCGTCGGAAAATAGGTAAGTAGTACAAGCAGCACCAGGGGCCGTGATGTTTCCCGCGACAGCGGCTGCATCAAGGGTAGCCGTTCCACCTGCTGTTGCGGTGAGGACTACATTGGTGTTTGTTACCATTACGTTACATTGGGCATTTGCATTGGTCCAGGCTAGCGTGAACATGATCAGCATGATCATAGCGCCAAAAGTCTTCTGGAGATGCAGCCCTGAGTTGTTCAGGGATGTAAATTTAGAAACCATAATTCTGTTTTTGGCACCTGCCTGTAAGTTGGTCTATTAGAACCAAACAGGGCAGGCAGGATGTTAAAAAAATAAAAAAAGCATAGTACACCTATAAATAAAAGAGTAGACGGACACATTGAATTCTATTGGTAAACAAAAGAAAACAATTGCCTGAGCTACATTTGCATAGTACGCAAATATATGAAAAATAAGTATTTATCACCGCTTCTGCGAGGAAGGAGTGTAAATAATTAGTTCGTAGTTTAGAGATTCAAATAGAAAAAAGAATAAATTGCCTTGAAATACAGGCCCGGTAAATATCAGTTCACGGAAAAGTTGAGCGGTGATTGGACTATGTATATTGGCACGGGAATTCGGTCATAACGGGATATAATTTGTTTCGGTAATTGGTTTATTGCTTCCTTATAAAAGGAACGCGTGTAATTTCTGATATATGTTCATTTATTTAGGAAAGAGATTCCTAATTAGTGGCTAAAGGTAGAAAATAAATTTTATTATTTCTGCAAATTCTTACGGCTTTTGGAGGGTATTTTAACTTTGTAAAAAAAAACGAAGATGTAATCCTTCTGATAATCAGTTGATTATGAGTTTGTGGAAATGGATACTTCCTGATTTCTTTGAAATTTAGTGCAAGAAAACTAGAAGAAATGACCATATTTTGGGTTTTGAGGTGGATTGGAGCTCTTTTTTAAATGATACCGGCAGAGTATTTCAAAGCTTCCTGAACTAGAATTGGTGAGTTCTGAGAGGAGGAGATCATAGGCTATTCCCAAATCAAGATTTTTAATTCTATAGAGAAGCATTAAGTCAAGTGATTCTCCCAGGCCCGCTCCTCCAAAGCGATAGGATATTCCTCCCGAAATGCTTTGATGAAAAGTCAAACTAAAATTCAAGTCTAAATCTAAAGGAGCATTTTTTACAAATTTCCCCAAAACATTGGCTTTCAATCCTAAGTTTTCTCCGATAGGATGAAAGAAACCTGCGAGGAGGTAAAAATGTGGGATTTCTATAGCCGTTTGTTGATTTCCAATGTTTTTGGTCCAACCAATTTCCCGGGTCAGCATATTGGGTACTGAAAAGCCCAGAAACCCTTTTGGGTGTAGAAAATACATACCCGCTCCCCAGTTCACCTGATGCTGGGTCGATACCTGGCCTGCTAAAATAACTGGATCTTGATTTTCCAATGGTAGTATTCCAGGATCTTTAAAGTCTACTTGGAACTGTTTCATATTACCAGAAAGCCCCAGTCGTAATGCACTTTTTTCCCCAGTGTTTATCTGATAAGCATAAGAAACCTTACCCGTCCAAATTTTCGTAATCCCAATAGATTGGCTGGAATACAAAAGTCCAATACCATTTCTTGGAGATAAAAAGGAGCTATTGAAACCCAAAACCTTAGTCTGTGGTCCGCCTCCATAACCAATCCATTGTTGCCGATACAATCCATAGATTTCTGGCGTCTCTTTGATCCCTACATAAGCGGGATTGAAAAATTGTTGGTTGTGCATAAACTGCGTAAACTGGCTTTCTTGTTGAGTTTTCGCTATTTGGAAACTCAACAAGAAAAGAAAGAATACAGGAAGCAGTTTTTTGTACATTTAGAAAAGGATTATTTAGATCTTATTTATTTAGCGATAGACCAACAAATGGCCTTTAACAATCTGGCTGTTTTCATCTCTTTTAAAATTATAGAAATAAGTCCCATCGGGTAAATTCTTTCCTGGCGCATTTTGCCAGGTGCCCTCCCAGTCATTTTGGTAAGGAGCCGCCTCAAAAACTTTATCGCCCCATTGATTGAAAATAATCAGTGTATTCTGAGGATAAGCCTCGTTTTCCAAACATGGAATTCTTAAGCGATCATTGGTTTGATCTCCATTGGGCGTAATGATGGTAGGAATAAAACAAATGTCTTCATAAGTCACTTGAATAGTCACTTGGGCTTCTTCGCAGATTTCTATTTTACAAGTTTGGCAGATTTGATAAGAAAATTGGTCGACCCCGGAAAAGCCCAAGTTCGAGAGATACGTAAAAGTCCCATCGGTTTGAGGAGTTAATGTTCCATTTTGCGGAAGCTCTAGAAGTTCTATTGAAAAAGGATTATTAGTATTGAATTGATCATTATCACTTGGACTCATTCCTTCCAATAGCTGACCACTAGCGATCTGGTATTCATCATCCACTGCCTCCGGCAGGTCATTTACTTCAATAGTAATAGAGGTACTTTCACTTTCACATCCTCCGATGATTACGGAATAGGTATAGGTAAAAATACCAGATCGGGTAGGAGTGATGTTTATTTTTGCCTGATCCCTAAAATCGGGCAGTCCCGCCTCCGCATCCGAACTGCTCCAGAGATAAGCCTCCGGCGAAGGTTGAAAATCTGTACCAATTAAAGAACAGCTTTCTCCCAGGCAAAGAGAAATGGCACAGGCAGATTGTATCGATGCTTGCGGGAGTTCTAAAATAGAAACGTTTGTTTGTACTTCCGTTTGACATCCATCAACAGAAGTCGCTGTGAGCGTGTAGGTTCCAGCACAATTTGCGTCAAGATCACTAATCATCGTATCTGCCGAAGTAGATTGAAAAGCACAGGGCCCTTGCCATTCCCAATGATTAATAAGCGGCCAAATAGAATCCTGAGTTCCAGTCAATTCCAATTGCCCATCGCAAACAGGGGAATTAGACGCCGCAGAGATTTGAGGATTGGCCAACATTTCCAAATCAATATTTCCAATCGTAGTACAGCCTTTGGAGTTGGTACAAGCCACCCAGTAAGTGCCAATGGTCTCCGGAGAAATGTAGATGGCTGGACTTATTTCGGTGCTGGTAAAATTGTTGGGCCCAATCCAGGCATAGGAAAAACCAACTAGTGCTCCTGGTACCAATTGCACCAAATCTCCTTCACATCCTTTGGCATCAGGAGCTATTTGGACGGCTACTTCTTCAATGGGTAATACCTTGATGTTAAATTCACAAATTCCAGTATTGCCAGCTTCATCGACCAATTGAAATGCCAGTTGATGAGTGCCTAAGGAAAAGACACTTCCGGCTACCAGGCCATTGGTTTGGAGGAGCGTTAAGTTATTGTCGCAATTGTCCGTTCCAGTAGGAGGGGCAAAATAAATAATGATTCCTGAACAAAGACTATCGGTAAATGCTTTTAGCAAAAGATGATCTGGATCGCTTAAAACGGTTCCATCTATACGAATGCTGACCTCTTGTGGACAATCGATTATTGGATTTTCTTGATCCTCTACTTTTATTTTAAAGCTACAACTGTCTGTTTGTAAACCAGACTTTGCAAAATAAACTAAGGTATGTGTACCCAGCGAAAAGCTGCTTCCACTGGCATCACCAGCAATAGTTTGCCCATTGTTGATTTTGTAATAAAAGGTATCGATCATGCTGGGATCTACCAGGAATTCAGGAGCAATATCATTCATGACGGTGGAACAAAGGCCAGGAGCGGTAGCGACTATCGTATCATTGGGACAAAGGAGAAGATCCATTTCCAAAAGCTCTGCACGTACAGGAATTGCCAGAACAATCCAGAGCAGGCTAAGGATTAGCCCAAGTATGGCATAGTATGTTTTTGTAAGCATTTGGTGGTGTAAATTTCTATCCCAATCTAGGGTTTTTAAAAATTACAAGTTGTTAATATATGAATAAAATAGAAAATAAGATATGCTTCGTGGTTCCCTTGCGTTTTCTTTTTTCCCTGGAATCCGATTTTTAGATGGCTTGAAAAGGCAAAAAGAGGAGTTGGATAGCTGCATTTTTCTATTCTGAAAACAGCCTAAAATCGGTACTACAATCTCCCTTGATTTTTTGGTTTGAGTAATCGTTTTTAATGCTTATTGTTATTAAATAATTTTACTCATTCAAAATTTTCTTGCTAATATTTACTTGGTTTTTATTACCCCTTTAAGTACTACACAGGTAATTTTTATTCGCTAAAAAAGGAACCTAA
>CALLVY010000086.1 GCA_938015925.1 uncultured Saprospiraceae bacterium | reverse complement strand
GAAGTTGGAATCTATTCTAGCACGGATTGTAATAATTTTGAATTGATATCGGAATGCTGGGGAGGGTTTACGCCAGTACCAGATGGCGGTTCTCGAACCTTTACGGTAGATATCCCTTTGGTGATTGGGCAGTATTACTATCTAGTGATGGATGGTAATTTTGGAGATAATTGTGATTGGGAATTCTCTGTTTTGGAAGGCAGTACTTTGGTCGATCCACTATTGACCTCTGGAGTCGTTACTGGTGATGATTCGGTTTGCCCCGACCAATTGCAAAGCTACTCGGTGGAGCCTCCTGTTGGCGCCACACAATTGGAATGGACCATCAATGGAGTGGTACAAACTAGTACCGAATTGGAGATTGAATATACTTTTCCATCCGTTGGAATTTATGAGCTTTGTGTCACGGCCAGCAATGCTTGTGATGAAGGGCCACCTTCTTGTTTGTCTGTAGTGGTGGAAACCGTACCAGTCACTCAGATTGTTGATTTCTTTTGCGAGGGAGATTGTTATTCCGTTGCGGATACCATGCTTTGCGATGGGGGCGTTTATCAATTCCCGCTACTCAATGTCGATGGTTGCGATAGCTTGGTGGTGGTTAATTTGACGGAAATCTCCATACCCATAGTGGACGTTGATGTAGATATTTGCGAAGGCGATACCCTGTATATTGGCAGCACCCCATATACCCAGGCCGGTCAATTTCAAGAGGTACTAAAGACCGATCAATTGTGCGATAGTATCGTCAATCTAGAGCTCTCATTAATCATCTGTAATATCAAAAGTACGCACAGTGCGACACCCGTTATTTGCTATGGAGAATCTTCGGGAGGAATTGACTTTAACGTGGATGTAGGTACGCCTCCTTTTACCTATTCTTGGGCGAATTTGGAAAATACTTTAATGGGCAATGGAAGTATCAGTGCCTTGGGAGAAGCGCTTAGTATTCCCAATTTACCGGAAGGAACTTATCTGATAAGAATAAGCGATGGGTATAATAATTTTGACATCATCATTCAAGACGTCAGTCAGCCAGATCGTTTGGAATTGGAATGGATTCCTTCCGACTTTAATGGCTTTAATTTGTCTTGTGCAGATGCCGCTGATGGAAGCCTGGAAGCGCTTGTTTCTGGTGGAATACTCGATTATGTTTATTTGTGGGATACTGGAGATAATGATTTTGAAATCAATACTTTAGATGCTGGAACTTATTTTCTTACTGTAACCGATAATGTTGGTTGTAGTCTAGTGGATTTCTATGAACTCCTCGGCCCGGAGCAACTGGAAATGGAAGTCAATTTCGCCAATCCCAATTGCGATGGATTAGAAACAGGTTTTGTGGAAGTATTGGAAAATACAGGAGGAACGGCGCCTTATGTTTTTAGTTTAAATGGTAGTGATTTTTCATCTGAAAGCCGCTTTGATAGTCTTTCTGAAGGGAGCTATGATTTGGTTTTACAGGATGCCAATGGCTGTGAAATTAGGGGGGAAGAATCCTTGCGTGCGCCTCAAATTCCGGTAGTAGAATTGGGAGAAAATGCCATAGTCAATCTCGGCGATTCTTATACTTTTGATGCTATGGTCAATGACATTGATATTCTGGAAATCCTTTGGGCAGTCCCAGATAGTTTGTCTTGTTCTGCTTGTTTGGATCCCAAGGTGATTCCGCTCAATTCTGCTTATTATTTCTTGACGGTAATCTCTCAGGATGATTGTTCGGGAACGGATAGTTTGCAGATTGTGGTTGAAAAAAATCGAAAGTTTTATGCACCAACTGCGATCAGTCCAAATTTTGATTGGATCAATGATAACTTTACTATTTACGGAAGTAAGGAAGTGGAAGTTATTCAAAGCTTGCGGATTTTTAATCGCTGGGGAGCGGAAATGTTTGAAGCAAAAAATATAGAAGCAGGCAATGAAAGATTGGGGTGGGATGGGACTTTTAATGGAAAAGTGCTAAACCCTGAAGTGTATGTTTGGCTGGCCGAAATAAAATTTATTGATGGATTGGTGGACACCTTCTCAGGGGAAATTCATTTCATTGATTGAAGATGATGCTGGAAATAATAAGGCGACTTCGTTTTTGATTTCCTCTAATTGACTTTGATCAATCGGGCTGCTTAAGGCAATAGAAAACAACAAAATATTATCCGCCTGAGGAAGGTCAATTGGAAACTCAATCTGTGCTGCCGGAGTTTTTAAACGTAATAATTCTTTCCGAGCTTTTTGTTCTTGCTTATCTCTTTCCGATGTTTCTATTGATGTTTTAAACACAAAACCTTCCATCGGAATAGAGGGCTCATAGGGCATAATGGGAGAGTCCACTTCCTTGGCGTAACGCTCCATTAATTGGTTTAAGGGAGGAAGGATAGCTGCTAGTTTCTTTTCGTAAGGTTTTGAAAAATCATAGAATTTTTCTCCGATATAAGCCGAAGGATCTACTTCGTCAGGTGGCGCTGAAATAGCCATAGAAATCCCAGAAGCATAATCAATGCGGTAATATTTTTCAATCCGACTTGCACGAGGTGATCCACTCATATCAGGGTTTTTTATTGATCAAGGGAATTTTGACCTGCTGTTAAATGAGTAAAATATTATCTTTTTTGATAATAATTTGTAAATTCAATCGATGAAACCAATTTACAAAACCTAAAACTTTATTTACTATGGAGGACATGAATTTCTTACCCATTATTGTTGCAGCACTAATTCCAAGCATCGTTGGCTTTATCTACTATCACCCCAAAGTAGTAGGTGGCGCCTGGATGGATTCTCTAGGGAAAACAGAAGCCGAATTGAGAGATGGTTTTAATATGCCAGTGGCAATGGTCGCCAGTTTAATTGGCGCTTTTTTAATGGCCTTTTTGATCAATGTACTTTTGGAAACTGGACACAAAGATTTGAATGAAGCAGGGGAGTTGGTTTTTGCAAGTTTTCATACTTTTAAGCATGGCGCTTTTCATGGCTTATTTTATGCTTTATTATTTGCAGCACCAATTTTAGTTAGTGGAGGATTATTTGAAAGAAAATCGTGGAAAAACATTTTGATCAATATTGGCTACTGGGTCATCACTCTTTCTTTGATGGGCGGCTTATTGGATGCTTGGAATTAAAACCAATATTAGAATGCTAGCAAAAAAAGAAAAAGCCCCAAGGATTAGTTGGGGCTTTTTTCATAGTGATTTATTTCGGGTGGTTTTCAAACTAAGTAATTCTGTCCTAGTACTTACTTGTGTTTTTAGATTAATTTCTATTGATTCTGGAGGCGCCAGATAAATCTTCGGCAGTGACGGTTCCGTCTCCTCGGTAGTTTACCTCACTTGCGCCGGAGGCTTTGATGATCAGCGTTTCGTTTACCCATGCTTTGATTTTACTTGCTCCAGAAAGGTCTGCGATTAGATGATCACAAGTAAAGTCATAATCTTCTATCGTGCTCGCTCCTGATAAATCTGTTTGGAGGGTTTTTGTACTTCCGGTAAGAATTATTTTTGATGCTCCGCTTGCATCGGATTTTATATGTTCTGTAGAAACGCTTCCTTCAAATTTACTCGCCCCAGTGAGGTCTATTTTTATTTTGTCGACGTCTAATTCATTTTGTAAAAAGAAGCCACTAGCTCCCGAACCTTCAAAGACGTCTACGCTACTGGTAGTGATATAGGCATTAATAACTTTTTTATCATCGGTATCTAAAATCAAACCGTTCTTAAAACGAAGGACCAAACGATTGCCTATTTTTTCTACGATCATTCGATCGTGTAAATTGCTGTTGGATTCGATTTCTAGTTTGTCTTCGGTATCCGAAAAAGTAAGGTAAACCTGGAACTCAGATTCCGCTTCAATTTCTGTAAAATCTTTTAAGTCATAACTTTCTGTAACTATTTCTCCTTTGGGTTTGATGACTTCGGTATTACAACTAGCCAAGAAAAATCCTAAGAAAAGGGCGATGATTAAATTGGTTTTCATAATATCTTATTTTAAGTAGTTCGCGGATATTGGGTATACATTAGGTTGAGATGAGTTTTGGATTTAGACGAGCCATTTTTCGAAGTAATAGCCTAGCTATTGCTGAAGGAAAATGGAGAAGTATAAATTAAAAAGTCGCTCAAAATAATGTA
>CALLVY010000085.1 GCA_938015925.1 uncultured Saprospiraceae bacterium | reverse complement strand
TCGTGTAGAAGTATTGGTTCACCAATGATTAATTAAACTAAACCATTGCATTGACCGCCCCAATCAATATTCGATATTTGGCTAATGAATATTGAATATCGATTGGCTCCGCGGAATGGAGGTTTCCTTTGGTATTTTTTTTATCTTTCTTATGATTTCTTATTTTAGCAAGGACATTTTAAACTCAAAAATATGCACCCATTATTCAACACCTATACCCCCGATGGATTTGGAACCGTCAATACCTATCTCTTTGTAGCAGCACCAGAGGATTTGATTCAATTTTTAAAAAATGCTTTTTATGCAACAGAAATAAATCGCTCGGTCAATCCTGCGAATGGAGACTTGAGCAATTGTATTTTAAAAGTTGGAGACAGTTGCTTGATGATCAGCCAGGCCAGAGAGCCCTTTGAGAAGATGCGGACAGCGCTTTATTTATATGTGGAAGATGTGGATCAAACCTATCAAAACGCCATGGATCAGGGTGCGACCAGTGAATTTCCTCCAGCGGATATGGACTATGGAGATCGGCAAGCGGGAATAGTTGATCCTAGCGGGAATTACTGGTGGATTTCTAAACGCTTAGAACAAAAAGGCTATCACGAATAAAATCCCTTTCGACTATGCAGCATTTAGCTTTTCCTGATAGCTTAAAGCCTTTTGTAAAAGAAGTTCTTTTTTTAGAAAGTGAAGAACAAGGGGCGCAGAAATTTCCATTCTATGCAGATGGATTTGCAGGGATCGTTTTTTCTAAATCCAAAAATCCTTTTACTCTACAACCTCGAGGCAAACAGCTTTCCGACTTTTATCTTTATGGCCAAACGATAGAACCCATGTCCTTAGACATCGAGGGAGCATTTAAATTGGTCGCCCTAAGACTCTACCCTTTTGCGGTTAGAATTTTACTGGGCGTAGATCCCAAATTGCTAAATGATGATTGCTATGATTTACTAAAGGTCGACTCCGTCGATTCACAAGGCACCTTAGCCCAACTCAGAAAAACAACAACCCCAGATAAAGTCGTCGCCATTCTCTCCAGTTATTTCAATGATCTTTTACAACAGGCTTCGCTCAACCCCGATTATAGAATAAAATTGGCCACCAACCTCATTCTTAAATCCAATGGCAAGATCAGCATCAAAGCACTTCGCGAACAATTGTGCATTGGCGAACGTACTTTTGAAAGACATTTCTTAAAAGAGATTGGCGTTACGCCCAAGCAATTTGCCAAAATTATTCAGTTCAGTTCTTCCATGAACCAAATCACGGAAAAGGACTATGTCCATCTCACGGAGATTGGTTATCAAAATGGCTTTGCCGATCAATCGCATTTTATCCGAACTTTTAAACGGTATACGGGGAAAACACCTCGGGAATTTCAAAGGCAGATTAGTTAAGCAGATAATCAAATTAAATCCTTTTCTTTGCCCCTGTAAGCTCTATTGGTAAAACCAATACCCCTCCTCTTTTCCTAAAAATCACTTTCCTTTCACTTTGACGGTTTTGTTCAATTTCCCGAATGGGGAATGGCCTAGATTTGTAATATCATTTAACAAAATCAGCAAGACATGAAAGTTTTAATGTTATTGATCGCTTTAAGTTCTAGTTTTTATCAAGGTACTTCTTCGACAAATACTATGCTACAAAAACCAATAAAGACATTGGTAGAAAGTCCCAAATCAGCCGCCTATAAAATACTGGTCGCCAAATGCAATGTTTGTCATCGTAAAAAAAATCCTAGAAAAGTATTCACGCTTGAAAATATGGAAAGCTTGTCCCCTAAAATTTTCAAGCAAGTATTTGTCAAAAAAAGAATGCCTAAAGGAAAAGAAAATAATCTAAGTCCAGCGGAGTATGCATTACTCAAAGAATGGCTTCTTACTTTAAATTAAAAAATAATAAACCAATACAATCATGAAAAACACCCTATTATTTATCACGATGTTGACCACTGGATTATCTGCAGGATTATTTTTTGCCTGGACCGTTTCGGTGATTCCTGGATTAAAAAACGTTTCCGACCAAAACTATATAGAAAGCATGCAATCCATCAACAAAGCCATTCTAAATCCTGCTTTTTTTATCGTCTTTTTTGGAGCTGTTTTCGCTTTGATTGGGAGTAGTTATTTTCAATATCAGGAAAAGATGGACGCTGGATTTTGGTTAATTCTGGCCGCTTGTGTCTTGTATGTTTTGGGAACGATTGGCGTTACGATGTTTGGGAATGTGCCTTTGAATGATGCTTTGGATTTGGTTCAGTTGAACTTGCTTTCTGTGGAAGAGATGAAGACGACCAGGATGGATTATGAAAGTCGATGGAATTTCTTTAATGGGATTCGGACGTTTTTTGCGGTGGTTTCTTTTGTTTTATTATTGATTTTCAAGCATAGCTGATGTCCCTTTTTTTGTGTCTTACTAAGGTGCGATCCGCGGGCGTAAAAGAACAAAATAAAAAATGTGCAGTCAATTGCCTTCGCCAATTGACTGTCCATTTTTTATTCTACTACCTTCCCGCAAAACCCGCAAGAAGGAAATCTTATTTCCTCACCGTCCCACTAAAGACACTAATTTTTCCATTCAAAGGATTCCCCGAACTACGCCGATAAGAAACCACCTGTCCTACATGCCAAAGCGCATCTGACAAAGGTCCATTTATGACATTCCAAAAAGGGAATTCGGACGTTTGTTCGTTTCTTTGAAAAATGATATTGAAATTTTCCATTTCGGATTCTTCGCTACTTCTGAGTAGATCACTAGCTTCCTTTAGGCTATTCAAAGTTGCTGCTCTTTGTTCGACGAAGGTCAATGTCTCTTTCTGTTCTCCTCTAACATTAGCTTGATTTTTAACCGCATTAAGAACCATCTGAGTCAGTCCATGAATGTGTTCGATGGTTTCTGCGGTAGTTCGAGCTTCTTCGCCGGGTTGGTATTGCAAATCTTCTTCTCGGAGCCCTTCGGTCGCCCAGTAGTAGCGAAAGCCAAGGCCATCGATCATGCGGGCTGCGACATGGTTGGCCGTAAAGCTGGTTGGTGCTTCGGGGATTTCGTAGTAGGGTAAGGTGGGCATGGTGTCGGTTTGAGCGGATAGGATTTGGAAAGAGAATAGGAGTAGGAATAAGGTTGATTTCATGATTTATTTTTATAGCATAAGAATTTAGACAAGAGTGCAAATTTACCTTTTGCCTACAAACTTCCCCAAGAACGGGTTTTAATTTAACACTTCGAACAAAAAAATAGTTGCTTCTTTTAGATTTTGTAATTTTGTCCGGCAATTTACCAAGTCCTTCCTCGTTTAGAATAAAAAAACCAATGAAGCAGTCTTTTCTAATAATGTCCAGAATCTTCTTATTTTCCCTACTCTTCCTTTCTCAATCCCTTCTCGCACAAGAGCAAACTTTTTCAAAGGAGCAACTCACCGAAGACCTGACATTTTTAAAAGCGCAATTACTAAAAAGACATCCCAATCTATTTACCTATTCTTCTCCAGAGGCTTTCGAACAATTCTTTCAAACTTGCCAACAAGAACTCCCCCAGCAGGCTACAGACTTAGCCTTTTATCAAATGATCAGTCCGGTTTCCAAAGTAATCAAGGATGGTCATACTTTGCTTTTTCCCAGCGAAAACACACTGAACTATCACAACGAGCAATCGCTCTTTTTCCCCTTTCAGGTTTATTGGGATGGGGCCACTTTATATACCGTACAAAATTTCAGCGAAGACGAAGAAATTCCAGATGGCAGTCAAATCTTAAGTATCAATGAAACCACTAGCGAAGCTTTGATGACTACCGTGATGGATCGGATGATGCACGATGGCGACAATACCACTTATCCAAACTGGGTCATCAACAACTGGTTTAGAGAATATTACAGTTTTTATTTTGGCCATCCAACTTATTACCAAATCACCTTTAAATATCCAGATGGCGCGCTTTGGAAAAAAACGATATCCGGACTAACGCGCAAAGCCATTGCCAAAAACAAAGGCAGCCTCTACCCTAGTTTGGCCAAGGCCAATCGGGAGGCCAAAGGTCCTGGAAAAGGCATCCTTTTAAAAATCATCCCGGAGCAGCAAACGGCCATTTTGACCATTAAAGATTTCCACAATCGTACTTTAAAGAAAGTCTACCAGCAATCCTTTAAGAAAACCATTAGCCAATATTTTTCAGAGATCAAAGCCAATAATATTCAGCACCTCCTACTCGATCTTCGCAACAATCAAGGCGGAGCCATCAAAAATGGAAAAATCCTTTTGTCTTATTTGATGAGCAGCGATTTTCAATTGGTAGAGGCTTACCAAAAAGTAGATGCCCGTAAAAACCTTGCGACAAGTGATCGACTAAAAAAATCCAAAGGCCCAATGGCCGGTACTCATGCTCCAAAAGCCAATGCCTTTGCTGGTGATTTAACCGTTTTGATTAATGGTGGAAGTTTTTCCAATTCTGGCATTGTAAGCGCGGCTTTACAGCGCTATGATCGAGCGAGTTTTATTGGTACAGAAACGGGGGGAAGTAAAAATATTCTGGCCGGATACATCAAAAACATTAAGCTGCCCAATACCCAGGTTCAAATACAAATTCCTACTTTACAATTCCTGATCAATAGTGCGGATAAAAAAGAAAATTATAGTGGAACCATTCCCGATTATGATATTCAACCCGGAATTATGAACCTGATGGATCGACAGGATGTGGTTTTGGAATTTGCTTTGGATTTGGTAAAACAGAAGAAATGATACTTTCCGAATTTTTTCTATTTCAAATAACTCCGATTAAAATGCTCTCCCTTCAATAGACTTCAGCTGAAGTGGATATACAACATTAAACAAAACAGATGATCCAGATGTTATTTTGGGACTTTTGCATTTGCCAGGGCTTGAACTCCTTTTTGTAGTAGAAAAAGAGAAAAATCCAAAACATAGAAATAGCATTTGAGGAACATTCAAAACCAAGAAACGCAATTGAATTCCCATGAAAAAACAAAACCTACCTACCAAAATTTGTTTGGTTTGTCATAAACCTTTTACCTGGCGCAAAAAGTGGAAAAAGGATTGGGAGGAAGTAAAGTATTGTAGCGAACGATGTAGACGAAATAAAAACAATGAGCAAAACGATTAATCTTATATTCCCGCATCAGCTTTTCGCGGAAAGTCCGCTATTAGAAAATGGAGGAAAAATCTATTTAATTGAAGAATATCTTTTCTTCCAACAATACCGTTTCCACAAACAAAAACTAGCTTTCCATAGAGCTTCGATGAAATGTTATCAGCATTATTTAGAGGAGAAAGGACTTAAGGTAAAATACATTTCATCCGATCATAAATTATCCGACATTCGGGTTTTTATGGAAGAAATAAAAAGCAAAGATTTTCAGGAAATCAACATCATTGATCCGGTTGATTATTGGTTGGAAAAAAGGATTAAAAAAGTTACCGCAAATTGCAAGCTCCATATTTTCGATAGTCCCCTATTCCTAAATACCAAAGCTGATTTGTCTACCTTTTTTAGAGCGGATAAAAAATCTTTTTTCCAAACTTCTTTTTACAAACAGCAACGGAAAAGATTAAATATTTTATTAGACGATCAACAGCAACCTCTCGGAGGAAAATGGACCTATGATTCTGACAACCGAAAAAAATACCCCAAAGGAAAAACACCACCCAATGTCTATTTCCCAAAACCTTCTCCCTTTTGGACTGAAGCAGTCGCTTATACAGAAAAACACTTTAAAGACAATCCAGGACAAATAACAGCAGATCCCATTTATCCGATCAGTCATCGTGAATCGGAAGCCTGGTTGCAGCAATTCTTAGAATTTCGTTTCTTTGATTTTGGGATCTATGAAGATGCGATTGTAAAGCAACAATCTTTCTTAAACCACAGCCTCCTATCTCCACTAATGAACGTGGGATTGATTCTCCCCAATTACATTTTAGAGCAATCGCTTTCCTTTGCGGAAAAAGAAAATATTCCCATCAATTCTACCGAAGGTTTTGTGAGACAAATCATTGGCTGGAGAGAATTTATCAGAGGCATGTATGAGTGCAAAGGAAGTTTTTCCAGAACAAAAAACTTTTGGAATTTCACTAGAAAGATACCCGCTTCATTTTATGATGGTACTACTGGCATTGATCCAATCGACGATACGATAAAACGGGTTTTAAAAACGGGCTATTGCCACCACATTGAAAGATTGATGGTTTTGGGTAATTTTATGCTCTTGTGCGAGTTTGATCCAGACGAAGTTTACAAATGGTTTATGGAATTATTTATTGATGCTTATGATTGGGTGATGGTGCCCAATATTTATGGCATGAGTCAATTTGCGGATGGCGGTACCTTTGCGACCAAACCCTATGTGGGCGGTTCCAATTATATCCGAAAGATGAGTAACTATCCAAAAGGCGATTGGGAAAAAATCTGGGATGGTTTATTTTGGCGATTTATTGATCAACATCAGGAATTTTTTAAATCCAATCCGCGAACAGCGATGTTGAACTATTCTTATAATCGGATGACGGAGGAGAAGAGGTTGGATCATCTGAAGAACGCAGAAGCGTTTATTGCAAAACTTTAAAAATAAACGGGCTACAAAAAAAGAAAGCATGAAGCAAAAATTAACTTTCAGACCTATACAAAAAGAGGATTGCTTCAAAATAAGTGAAGCCTTTACAAAGCAAGGTTGGGATAAGCCCGTCTCCCAATATCAAACTTATTTTGCATGGCAAAAAGCAGGAAAAAGAGATGTCATTATTGCAGAAATAGACGGAACGTTCGCGGCTTATTTAACGATAAAATGGGAATCTGATTATCTTCCTTTTAAAGAACGAAAGATACCAGAAATTGTAGATTTTAATACGCTGAAAAAATTTCAAAGAAAGGGAATTGGAACAGCATTGATGAATGAAGCAGAGCAAAGAATAAAAAAAATAGCGAACTACTCAGGCATTGGTTTTGGGCTTTATAAAGATTATGGACCGGCTCAGATACTTTATATCAATAGAGGTTATATTCCTGACGGAAATGGATTGGTGAAAAATTATCAAACCATAAAGTATGGGGAAGAAATCATCCTTAATGATGAGCTTGCATTCTATTTGATTAAAGAGTTATAAGCAAAAAATAAAATTCCGTCCCTCCCCTTCTTCCCAAATCTATCTCTCTAGAAATAAATAAAATTCAAAAAACTTGACTTACATCGAACTTCGATGTATCTTTATTTAAACTTCCTTACCATGACGAAATTTTCTAAAGAATTGGTCGGAGCTACCACCATACCCATCATCCTATCCATTCTTTCTTCCAAAGAATCGTATGGTTATGAAATCATAGAAGAGGTAAAACAAATTTCCAAGGGGCAAATAGAATATGGAGATGGAACCATCTACCCCGTTTTACATAAAATGGAGAAAAAAGAATTGATAGAATCTTTTTGGAGAATGTCAGAAAAAGGAAGGAAGAGAAAATATTATAAGATCAATAAAAACGGCATTAAGCAACTCGCTGAAGAAAAGGAAAACTGGCTAATTGTTAATCAAATAATTTCAAAGTTATGGACTACCGGTCTAAATTCAATCTGATTAAAAGTATAGGGCAATGGAAAGAAGAACTCTCAAAAAGTGGTGCCTTAACCAATGACAATATTCTGGAATTAGAAAGTCACCTCATAGACGAGATCGAACAATTAGATACCCTGGAACTAAATGAGGAGGAATGCTTTTTAATCGCAAAGAAGAGAATTGGTCAGCTTGATACATTGAAATCGGAGTATCAAAAAGTCAATGTGCTTCATTCTTTTTCTCATAGGATAGAACCCTATTTAAAAGGTATTCTCGTCTATTTGTCTTGCTTATCCATTGTCAATATATTGGTATATGGCTTTTACTTAATTAATGTCAAACAAGGCTTAGGTTTTTCCCATAATGCCATCCTCATTGGATTACTTGGAGGATTAATCATCGCATCTATTGCCATCGTTAAATCTCCAAAAGCGAATAGCATGATTCATCGGCTAAATAATATTTTCATCCTTTTTATGATTCTTATAATTAGCAAGCCTATTGAATTCTTCATCTATCAAAAAGCGCCTCAGCTTCTTGACATGGAAGTGTATGCAATGTCTCGTTGGGTTTTGCTTGTCTTCCAAATAATTTTATTCGCATCTATATTGATTGGTACTTTCCTAATTGTGCTCAAGAAAAAAAGATCCAACCAACTAATTATCCAATCCTAAAACACTTCCCCCCACAAAAAAAGCCTTTCCGAAATATCGGAAAGGCTTTTCTTTTTTTATTTCACTAAGCTAAATAGTTTTTAGCTTAACTCTTTCTGAACCATGTAATAAAACGCAGCTCTGTTTTTAAACTTGATGCCTTTCATTTTTTCGGCTACGGCACTTACCGCTGCGGCACCTTTTTCTTTATCATTGATCTCTAGTTTTTTGACCACAAAGTTTTTCCGAACTGTTTCCAATTCTTTAGGATCACTTCCAGATACCAAAAGGGCATCTTTATTGTCAACGATCAATCTCAATCGGCCGATCAAAACATCCAATAATTCATGGTCAATATCTGCTACTCCTGACTGACTCAATTGATCAACGGCGGTCGCTTTTAATTTCGCTAATTTTTCATCTAATTCGCTCATCTTACATTTGATTTAAAATTAAAAAAAGGGGATTGTTCTAGAAAAAGGAATTTTAGCTCCTTTGGCCATAAAAATATTAAATCCAAGAAGAATCAAAAAGAATTAGCCCTATTTATTTAAAATAAAAATTCAAAAGTAAAGGTCCTAGATTAAAAACGTCTATTTCTTAACAATCCGGTGCGTCTCCCTTCCTCTTTCACTTTCTATTGACAACAAATAGACCCCAGCGCCCATGTCCGATAAATCTATCGACAGCAAATGCTCCGTAGGAAAAGTTCCATTTTCCAACAAACGCTCCGCTAAAACGACTTTTCCAAACACATCAAAAATCGTATAGCTCATGGCATCCTTATAAGTCATCCAAAATCGACCATCATTAGGGTTTGGAAAAATAGAAACAGAAGCATCCGCGAGTTCTGTAACCGGACTTAGAAAATCTATCCGGGCATCGAGGGAAGTAATGCATCCGGTCGCATCCACCACCGTAACCATGTAATTTCCTACCGACAATCCCGTGAGGTCTTCCGTGGTCGCTCCGGTATTCCAAATGTAGGTATAAGGCGGCGTTCCGCCCGTCACGGTCAAATCTATACTGCCGTTTTCATTGGTATCAATTTCGGGTTCGGTGGTTAGAAAGGCATTGAGACAAGAGGCCATACTCCATATTTCGGTTCCCTGGATTCCGTTGTTGGCAGAGAAATATAATTTGTCATTGAAAAGCGTCATATAGGAAGGTTCGCCTTCGGATGGACCAGCCCAAATATCTGCGATGATCTGTGCTTTCCCCGTTGCCGCATCGTATTCATAAAATTCTCTGCCAAACTCCTCCGTCGTCGCAGAGAAATACAATTTATCATTAAAGACAATCATCTCTCGAGGATTGCTGTGACCAGATCCCTCCCAAATATCAGCTGCCAAACCAAAGGTATCCTGACTCGGATCGAAACGATACAATTCTTGCCCGGTAGTATTTTGGCCTTCCGCAAAATAAATCAAACCCTGGTATACTGTGGGGTACTCAAAGTAGTTGGCACCGCTCCCCAATACATGTAAATTTATTACTCCCGTCACTGGATCATAGGAACGGATTTTTTGAGAATTCACCCCATCATTGGCTTGGAAATATAATTTTCCTTCATGGGGAAGCACCCAACGGATCGATGATCCAGAAGGTCCTGCATTTAAGTCTTCAATGAGGATCAAGGATTTATTCGCCACATCAATGCGATACAACTCTCGCCCGTAAACATCATTGTCATCATACAAACAATAAAGATCTCCATTGAACGTAAAAATATCAAATAAATCTTCTTCCAAAATTTCCTCGACCAATCCACTAAGCGGATCATAGGCATACAAGTTTTCATTGCCAGATTCTGGACGGGCCTCAAAATACAAGCGTCCTTCAAAGGGCACTAAAAACTCTGGGCTACTCCCATTTGTTCCCGGGTACAAATCAGTAATCATCACCATTTGATTATTTACTTCGTCATAATACCCCAGCTCTTGTCCAAAACCTTCAAATTTTATGGACAAGAAAAGTTTGTCATCGAACGTTTGATAATAAGAAGGATTACTATGACTAATCCCTGGAATTTGATCCAATAAGATGGAGGTGGTACCACTGGCCGGATCATAGACCCATACTTCATTTCCGGTACTTTCTTCTCTGGCATTGAAATACAATTTGTCTTTAAAGGCATAAAAGGAATTCGGGTCAGAACTCGCTGTAGTAATATTGATGTCTTCTATCAAATTCACTTCCTTGCTTTGCAAATCATATTTATAAAACTCCTGATCTACTGCCTCTTCAAAAGCACCAAAATAAACAATACCATCCACGACGTATGGAGAATAAATCCTACTGGTCGTCATTCCTGCATTCATATCTAAAACCAATTCTACATTCCCGGTTACAGGATCAAGAGAAAACAATTCCCGGCCAAGCGTCTCTCCTTCTGCCGAAAAATAGACCAAGCCATTATAAGCATTTCCTAATTCTGGAAAAGAACCATCAGAAGAATTTACCGACGCTACCATTTCAAGAACATCTGTATTTCCATTGTAGATAAAAAGCTCCCGATTCACTCCTGGAACCCTACCGTTAAAAACCAAACGATCCTCAAATACATTCATCATCACGGGTTGGCTACCTTGACCGCCAACAAAAATATCTTGGATCATTCGAAAGACCTGAGTCGATGGATCATATTCCCATAATTCCCGACCGAGATTTTGATCGTCTTCTCCACCAAAATATAATTTATTTTGATAAGCGGTTAGGCTAGAAATCCCAGAACCACCTATCCCAGGATTAAGATCGCTAATGCGCGTTGGTGTTAAAGTAGCAGGATCAAAAGTCCAAAGTTCTTGACCATTGATTTGATCATTCCCTGCAAAATAAAAGACATCATCCAAAACCAACAACTGGCCAACCGCATCATTATTGACATTCGTATTTAGATCTAAAGCTAATTCCACATCCCCAGTACCTGGATCGTAGCGATACATTCGACTGTTATTTCCTCCGGTCTGCGCCGTAAAATAAATCAGCCCTTGATAAGCCATAAAATTCCCCGGCCAGGTAAAACTGACTCCACCAGTAATCAGTTCTATTGTTCCAGAATCTGTATGATAGGCATACATTTTTTTGCCACCAGGTCCATAGCCCGCATAATAAATAACACCATCATGAAGGTAGATACTCTCAGGAAAAGATCCATCGGCATTAGGATTGATATCGGCTGCGATAGAGGTTTCGCCACTGCTGATGTCGTGTTTCCACAATTCGGTACCAAAAGCACCATCGTCGGCCACGAAATAAACGACATTGTCCCATTCAAAAAAACCATAGGCTTCCGAACCGGAAGGTTTGGTATTGATGTCGTATTCTAATGCGAGTTGTGCATTTAGCTTGGAAAATAAGGCAAGAGTTAGCAGGAAAGGCAGGAGGATTCTTTGGGTATACATGTTGTGGTTTTTTGGTAAAGTAAGTGCTTCAGCAAAGATAAATTAGAAATCCCTGGAATAGGTCACCCTAATGGGTGATTTTGGAGTATAAAAAAGGCTCTGTTGAAACTAATTATCCTTGACCGATGTTCCAAAAATAAGTCAATTGGAAAGAAACTCATCACTACAAAACACCACTCCAATGTTAGTTGTCCGAGAATTACAAAAAGAAGACCTCCCCTACCTGATTCAATATTGGTTACACAATGATCCTGATTATATGATAGGGATGGGTGTAGATTTAGAGAAACTGCCTCCGGAAGAAGGCTTTCGAAAAATGTTGTTGCAGCAAATCGCTCTACCGATCGCCGAGAGAGGATCTTATGCCATTATTTGGGAATTGGATGGACAAGCTGTTGGACATTCTAATGTCAATCAAATTATTTTTGGAAAAAGTGCCTTTATGCATTTGCACCTTTGGAATGGCGGTCATCGAAAAAAAGGATTAGGCTTAGATTTTATAAAAATGACGATCCCCTATTTTTTTAAAAACTTGGAATTGGAAGAATTATTTTGTGAACCTTATGCCCATAATCCTGCGCCGAATAAGACTTTAGAAAAACTGGGTTTCACCTTTATCAAAAAACATATTTGTATTCCAGGAAGTCTCAATTTTGAGCAAGAAGTGAATCGATGGCGGTTGAGCGCAGCGGAATTTAAAGAGCAGTTTTAAAAAACCAAAAGGCCTGGAAAAAATTCCAAGCCTTTTTTTTATAATCACTTTTTTTATCTGAGAAATTTTTAAAATGCTGCTTATAGCTTATAAAAATTTCTTTTACAATTACAATACATACCGAATACTCAAACCATAAATTCCACTCATTCTAATAAACTGGTTTGGGCCACCAAGTGCTTTTTGCATCCCTACGCCTTGCTTTCCTTCAATGGCGATTTCATAATGTCTCGCAAATCTAAAGCCTATTCCACCATAAGCATGAGCTCGACCTAGGATACTATTTTTGGATTCATAGGTTTCATTCAGTATTCTAAATTGCTCCTCATCCTCCGCCGCATTTTCAATGCGCTCACTTCCCATGACGATAAAGTCATTATTATAAGTGGCACCAATAGCTCCTCCAAATCCACCGTAAAGCGTAAAACGCTTGCCCAAGGTTTTTAGATGAACCCAAGTCGCATCAATTCGAAATTCATTTTCTACTACACAATAAGCGGCTTCTTCCACTGTTGCATATTGGAAGGTTTCGAGTTCCGGGAATCCTGGATTGATACTGACAAATTCACCAGCCACCGGAGTGCTTTCGCCATTTAAGCTACTGACAAACATTTCTTTTCCTACTGCCAAGGAAGCATTTAAAAGCAGCGCTCGATTGGCTTTTTTGGGAGTCAACATAAATTGCAAACCCGCATAGCCTCCATTTACATCCGCCACCAAATCTCCATCAAAGCCAGATAAGTCGCGAACTACCTCGTTTTTATTTTTTGCTAAATTTAAAACTTCATTAAAAGAAGAGACTCCATAAGACTCTACCATCGGACTAAGTGTAAAACCAACTTTCCCAATTTTCCCAATTTTCAAGGCAGACTGGGAGACGCCCATCTGGCTAAAAGTCAAAAATACGAGACTTAAAAATAATAAATTTTTCATAGATAAATATAGTTTTTAATTTTGAAAAACAGTTAAGTAATTTGGAAAATTGTTCGAAATCAACTTCCATTTATTAAACGAGTTGCAACTTTATTTTAGCGAGACTTTATTTATTTGGTGAAGTATTTTTTAGAAATACAATTGCACCAAAAACTGTAAGTCTAGATTTCTTTTTTGTGGATTAGGAACTCTCGCTAAGTCATCTACAATCGGAGTAATTCCAAAGTGTCCACGAAGCCCTAATCCAATATTTTTATCGAGATGAACGGTAGCACCTAAAACCGCTCCCCATTCGACTGTTCGCAATCCTCGAATCGTCGAGGGAGTGATTATTCCTTGCGTCACACGCCGCTCTACTAATGGTGGACTGCTAGGATTATCTTGAAGTACAACCTCGGTATTCACTTCTCCAGCAGCTTGCATCAGGAAAGCCAATTTAGGTCCTGCATAAAAAGAAAACCGCTGTTGGGGGCGCCATTTGATCATCAAAGGAAAATCCCTATACCTCAACAAGTTGATCGATTTTGCAAAATACGTCTCGTCATGGTTCATCAAATTAGCTGGATCTATTTCCCAAATATCGATATGAGAACCTCGGTAAGTCATGTCTAATTCTAAATACCACTGCGGACTCAATCGTCGTTCCAGACTCACTCCTATAGTCAGTCCTGGTTTTCCATTCGAAAAATTGAATCCGGTCAAAAAGCCAACGCGCAATTTCTTCCTAGGCCCTTTCCATGGATTTTTTTGGTGGCTTAAAAATTCCAATTTTCGAGATGCATTTGTACTTAGAGGAAGAATGGACGTTTCCAATAATGGTGTGCTTTGTGTTTTTTGTCGGCCTTGTTTTGCTTCTTCCTTGCTTGAGTTTGGGAAGATTTTGGAATTGGAAGTCGTTCGCTTATCCTTTTCTAATGCAGTAGCGAAAAATAATTCTTGTTTGGCTTCTTTTACAATAGATTCCACCACCTTATTTTTGCTTGTTGGGATTAAATCATTACTTCGTAAATCTTGTCCTTGCGCTGTATTATTATTGCTCGATGATTTTTTTATTCTTGTCTTCTTGTTATCTTTTATGGGTAAATTCTTGCTTACCTTCTGTGCAGTAGTTCCAATATTCTTCTTCCTTAAACTTGGTGTTTTTATCTTTTGATTTTCTGAATCCTCAATACTTGGTCTTTCTATATTTTTGGATTGGAGAACATTGGACTCGGTAGCCGCTATGGTTTCGCTTTCCTTGGCAGTTAAGTCTTTTTTAGTATCGGAAGAAGCGACTGTGGATACCTCTGTAGCTTTCACTGGCTTTTCCGTCTTATTAAAATAAAACATTCCTGCCATGGCACCAAAGAAAAGCAGCGCCCCCAGCAAGCCAAAGAATCGGTTTCTCTGCTTTAGTTCCTGGCTCCTACTCAACCCTTCTTCCTCGTGCAGCATCGCTGCAAGGTTTTCCCAATGGGCCTCCTCAAATTCCTGTGGAGTCGCATCCATTTTGTCCCTAAGGGAGTTATTAGGTAATTTTCTTTTCATCTCTTACGCTGATTGAATTTTTAGATCACTCAAAATTTTTTGCTGCAATAAAACTTTCGCTTTCGACAGATACCATTTAGAGGTTCCAATACTAATATTTAATCGTTCTGCAATTTCCTGATGCTTATAGCCATCAATCGCATGCATACAAAATACCATGCGGTAAGTAGGCTCCAACTCTTGTATCTTTTGCAAGATTTCTTCTGCCCCTAAATTGGATAATGCTTGATTACTGACCTGACCTTCTATCTCCACATTGCTATCAAAGCGCTCCTGATACCTCGCCTTAGTCCTCAAAGAATCAATCGCCGTATTGCAAACGATTCGTCTAATCCAAGCTCCGAGATCTCCCTCTCCCTGATACTGATCGATAGAAGTAAGGATTTTAAAAAAGGCAGTATTGAGCATCTTTACCGCTTCCTCTTTTTCTCGAGCATATCGCATACACAGGTTCAGCATCCTAGAGTAATACTTCTGGTACAAATATTTTTGTCCCAAAGGATCCTTTTTTAGGCATGCCTCCAGCAAGTCTGCATCTTTACTTTTAGGGTGGATTTTCATCTAAGCTCTTCCGATTATATGGTTGTTCTCTAGACTAACGCTTATTGTTGTTTCTTTGTCTGTATTGACGCCATGGAAATTGAAAGGGTTGGTAAAGTGGGCGACTATTTTAAAATAGTTTGGAGAAAAACAGTGCAAATCGCTAAAAAACATTGATAATCAATAATTTAGCACCAATGGAAAATTAAAAACTAATCGTCCATAGATAGGCAAGGAAAAGCAATGTTCTATTTTTTGTAGAAAAAAAGCCTCTGTTATTTTCTACAAATGGAAAATAGCTTACCTTCAATTGCTTCTTAGGCATCCTAGGTTTAGTACTTACAAAATTCCGCGCTCGATCCAATAGTACATAAAGACTAATTTTAACAGAACTCCATAAAAACCACCATCATGTCTTTTTTTCCTTTCCAATTAAAACCCATGCCCAATTTTGTAGAATTCCTAAATGCGGAAGGCACCCTTCTTCCACATGAAGTTCAACAGATCAATCAAGAATGGCAGGAAGAAAAAAGCAGTGAAGCAGAATTGGAAGGCGGTATTCTACAAGATGATGCTTTGCGCAAATCTTCCGTTTTGCCGATTTACCCTGGCGAAAAAATGGATTGGATTTTTCAACGCATGAATGGTGTCATTGCCCAAGCCAATCAATATTATAATTTTGATCTCAATGGTTTTTACGAACCACTACAGTTGGCACAATATGGCGTGGGTGACTTTTTTGATTGGCATCTGGATTTTGGAACAGGCGCTTCTTCCAATCGCAAACTCAGTCTAACCATTCAATTGTCCGAAGCCGACGAATACGAAGGCGGTGATCTGGAATTTCAAATCAACAATAAAGTAGTCAAAGCGCCACGCACTCCTGGAACGGCGATTATTTTCCCCTCCTTTATCATGCATCGGGTTACCAAGATTACCAAAGGAAATCGACGATCTATTGTGGGTTGGGTATCGGGGCCTCCCTATCGCTAGAGCTGGGGTTTAAGTTTTTAAAAATTCACTGGGTAAAAATTTATCATGATTGTCAAACTAGCAGAAGGAGATTTAAAAACCAAATACGGAACCTTTCAAGAGGTATTGTATTATGATGGCCAGAAGGAATCTATTGCCTTGTATATGGGAGACCTAAATGCTGGGGAGTCCGTTTTATGCCGCGTTCATTCTTCTTGTATTTTTGGTCATTATTTTAATAGTATCGAATGTGATTGTCAGGAGCAAATGGATATCTCTCAACAGTTGATTCAGCGGGCTGGTCAAGGCATCATTATTTTATTAGATCAGGAAGGAAAAGGCAATGGGCATTTTGCACTGCTGAATAGTGTTCGCTACAAAAGGCAAGGCATCCAACAAGGGGCGGCTTATGAAGCTGCTGGATTTAAAAAAGAGGCTAGGGATTTTAGTGCGGCCGCCAAGATTTTAAAAGACTTAGGGGTACAATCCGTTAAGCTCTTGACCAATAATGAAAAAAAAGTGGACACCTTGAGTACACATGGTGTGGAGGTAATCGGCACGCAGGAGATTTCTTTAGATGCTAAATTGAGCTAAAAAATTGAGCCGGAATTTTCCAATTCACATTTAGAACACACTCCTACTAAACTAAAAAACAAAAGCATTCCA